>CAMCJC010000074.1 GCA_945875065.1 uncultured Propionibacteriaceae bacterium
GCCGACCAGGTGGCTCGCTTCCAGAACGACTACCGGTCGCTCACTCCGGCGGTGGCCGCTGCTGGTGGAACCATCGATGATGCGAAGGCGTCCGGCATCCGCCGTAACCTCGTGCCCTATTTCGCACCGACCGTGGACCAAGCGTCGATGCAGCCCTGGTATCTACTCGCGGCCGACAAGGACGTCAAGCCTGGAGCCAGCGTCCCCATGAGCTTTCGCTCCGGCTTCGAATGGGTCGCCCAGCGCCCCTATCTGATCTCCGAGAACTCAAACATCGAAGTGACCTGGCTCGCCATGCAGAACTTCGGGCCTGAGGATCAGCCACGCGCCGTGCTGGCATGGGTGCGCGCCGACTTCGAGCTCCGCACCAAGACCTTCTCGAATCTCCGCTCCGGGACCACCACGACTGGCGAGGCGCTCCGTCAGGAGGTAAAGCAATGATCGAAGAAGTCAAGACCTGGCTGCGCGCGCATGCAGGCGTCGTAATGGTGAGTTGCGCGGGAGCCCTCCTGGCGGTCTCGTTGCTCGGGCTCGGCTTGAACCTACTCAGTGACGACAGCACCGCCGCCGAGGCCAAGGCCGCCAAGCTGATCTCGAAGTTGGAGGGCGACCTGGGCAAGGCCGAAGAGGCCTTCAAGACCAACCACGAGGCGCTCCTGGCGCAGCTACCCGGCGTTGACGTCGAGCGAGTGAATCGGGACCGCGCATCCGGCGAGCAGGTTCTGCTATCCCTGATCGACTCGTCAGCCACCACACGCGACGTGCACCAAACACAGGTCGCGCTGGACAACCGGTACGAGTTCCTGACCCCGACGAGTCGCACGCTGACCGAGTTCACCCCCGAGTGGATGTCGAGCACCGGCGGGTCAGGGCAGGTCTACGTGATCGACGAGGCAACCACCCAGGTCACGAGCATTCAGGGCCTCGACTACGCCTACACGGGCGTCGCCCGGCTCACCCCCGTCGCAACCGGCAAGAACGAGTACGTCACCTACACGTTCACCACGACCCAAAACGGCACGATCACCAGCTTCGAGGCCTACCGGACGTCGAGTCGCTCGCGCGACGCCCTTGAGGCCAAGCGCGCCGAGCCGACGGCCTCTCCCTCCACTGAGACCGACAACTGACCTACGACTTCGAAGGACAATCATGGCAACCCAAACGCTAGAACGCCCGAAGGAAGACCTAGCCGAGAAGCCGACCAAGGCCAAGGTCGCCGCCAAGGGGGATTCCAGTCGCCCTAAGAAGACCCCCACCCGTCCGGCCTGGCTACGCATGCCCAAGGCGGCTGTACCGCCGCGTCTAGTGGCTTGGTCGCTCTTCCTACGCGGCATCGTGCTGGCCGTCGACTACGTGGTTGTGACCGTCGTTGTGACCGGCATCATTCCGATGCTTGGAGTATTCCTGCACCGGCAGGCGGCCGCGGCAGGCGTTCAGCTCTCCCTCGAGGGCAAGATCGCGGTGTGGGGGATGCCGCTCCTGGCTGCGACGCTCCTTATCACCGCTGCGACTTACGTGCTGTTGCGCGCCCTGTGGCGGTGGTCCTCACGCCGAATCGAGAAGCTCCGCGACGACGTCACCGAGCCAGAGCCGGAGACCAGCAGGGCGCGTTCCCGGAAAGCGGGCAAGTGATGCGCACAGCTGGCCTTCAGATGAGCAACATCTGGGCAGGGCGCATCCAGCGCGAGCCGGGCACCGAGACCTTCTCGATCCAGGATTTGCCGGCCGAGTTGGTGGTGTTGGTGCAGACCATGGACCTACAACACCACGGACCCGACGTGAACTACCGTCCCTACCTGCATCTGACCGGAGAGCTGCGGTCCGTGCGGCCCTCCGAGCCCTTGGCGTGCGGGATCACCGAGGTGACTTACGCCCCCGGTGTCGGGGAACAGGTCGATGCCTTCTACGAGTTCGACGACGCGCAGCTCGTCGAACTCACCCAGAAAGGCTATTTCACCGCCGGATTCTCAGTCCCCGATCACGTGCTCGGCATCGAATGGGAATTGCCCGCGACGATCGATGCGCTCGTTCTCGCCCCGTCGGCCGCCTACCAGGACGCAGCGGTGGTGTTTACCAACATCCGTCACGGCGCCGAACTCGAGATCGACTTGGCCACCTCCGGCTACGACCTGGCGGCTTATTTCTCGCATCAGTCGCCGGATCGCAGCCATAGCATGGTTGTTGATGACGACGAGTTGCGCGTCCGCTCGACCGCCATCAACTCCTTGTTCACCGAGGAGGACTACGCCATGGCCCGCGAGGAAGCAGTGCGGGTCGCACCGGCTCCGAAACCTAAGGAAACCGAGCCTTCGGACGCCCTCGACGTCAGCGAGGTCGAGGCCGCCATCGCTGCCGAGCGCGCCGAATACCAGGCCCAGCTGAGCGCCACCACCGGCACTCTGGAGAACCTCTTCCACGAACATGTCGCATGGACCTTGAACGACGAAACCACTCGTCCTGAAGAGCACGGCGATGGCAGCAAGCCCTCACAGCGACGCAACGTTCGAGCCCGTCGCGCGAGCATCAACGGCTCGCCGGCGATGATTCCGATCTCGTTCGACTAACCCCGGCACTAGCAGGAAGGACCGCCCCATGTCCGAGCACCCAGCCTCGTCGGTACCACCCGCTCAACAGCCACCCACCCCCCCGCAGCGGCAGGGTCCTGGTCAGCCGCAGGTGCGCTCGCGCGCCAGCTACGCTCAATCACGTTCACCCCAGCCGCAGCAGGGATCACAGCAGCAAGGGCAGGTGCCCCAGCAAGGACCCCAGCCGATCCCGCAACAACCCCACCAGCGCCCCTCGCTAAAACCGTTGATCCGGGAGGCCGTCCGGGAGGCGAAGATCGAGGGTGCACTGGCCGGATTGGAGCACGTGGCCAAGGAGAACGAGAACGACTCGGTCGCTAAGGCCTTCGCCAAGGGAATGGTGAACGGCGGTGTGTCCGCGGTGCGGGAGGCGAGGGCGGACGCCGCCCGGGAGGCCAAAGAGGCACCACAACGCGCGGCCGAGGCCGCAGAGCGCGCGGCGGACCGAGCCGCCATCCTGGCCGCTGTGGAGGCGGCCCAGGCTGAGCAGCGGGCCGCCCGACTCGAGCGACTCGAAGCGCAATCCGAACGACGTCAGGCCGTGCTCGACCGCGCGCTACAGAACTCACCCGAGCCATCGGATGCTGGGCCGCGACCAGATGCGTCCCCACACCATGAAGGCCAACGTCCCTCCCAGAACCAGCCAGCAGACCCCGAGCAACAGCACGCGCTGCCGCAGGAGCCGAGCCCGGATGTGGAGAGCAAACGAGACGAAGCGAAGCAACTCGATGAGCCGTCGTCCCGTCAAGCGCCATCGCCCGATAACGCCGCTAGGCCCGAGCCGGAAACCGAGGCGGTTTCCCCCAAGCCCTCCCGCCCCGAGGGACAGCCGCCGCTGTCACAGCGCTACCCATACAAGTTCTCGCCGGCGGGTGTGAGCCCACAGCAGCAGATGTCGTTCCAAGGCTGACTGGATATGTTCAATGACGCCGCGCTCGACGAGCGCTTTAAGCTTCTGTCAACCCTATCCGATCCGCTGAAGCGCCCCGAGCGCGAGATCGTCGGACGCGACCACGAAAAGCTCCAGGTTCGGGCAGGGCTGGAACGCCCGGAGCTACCAAACATCATCCTCCTAGCGGAGGCCGGAACAGGTAAGACGGCCCTGGTCCAGGCGACGATGATCTCCGATCCCGAACGCTTGTACTTGGAGGTCGACCCGTCGCGCATGATCTCGCACGCCGGCGGGGCCGAGCAGATGGCGTCGATGCTGAAGGCGTTCTTCGACGAAGCGGAGGAGTTTGTCTCGTCGACCGGCCGGCATCTCGTGCTCTTCATCGACGAGATTCATCAGATCATCCAGCTCTCCGACGCGGCTACCGAGGCGATCAAACCGGTGCTGGCCGCATCTGGTACCCGTGGTATCCGGATCATCGCGGCGACCACGTTCGACGAGTTCCACAAGCACATCTCGCCAAACCAGCCGCTGGTGGAACGACTGCAACGCATCAACGTCAACCCACCGGATCAGAAGACGACCATCAAGATCCTGCGGGGGATGTCGGAGCGCTACGAAGTATCGGACCAATTCTTCGACGATCACGTCTTCCGCCAGATCTTCGAGTACACGGAGCGCTACATGCCGGCGAGTTCGCAACCGCGAAAGTCGATCCTGGTGCTGGACTCGATGGTCGGGTGGCATCGCCTGACAGGCCGCCCGATGGACCGGGAGCTCCTCGCGGATGTACTGCAGGAGTCGCTGAACGTCAACGTCGCCTTCAAAGTGGACGGGGCGAAGGTCAAGGAGCAACTCGACGCCCGCGTCTTCAGCCAGGACCTGGCAACGAGCGCCGTCGCGCGTCGGCTCCAGCTATCCGTCGCGGACCTGAACGACAAATCCAAGCCGATGGCGAGCATGCTGTTCACCGGCTCCACCGGTGTCGGCAAGACGGAGCTGACCAAAGCTTTGGCCGAATTGCTTTTCGAGGATGACAAGCACCATCTCGTCCGCTTCGACATGACCGAGTACGCGCACGACGAGTCGTTCGCGGCGTTCCGCTCCGAGTTGACCAAACGCATCTGGGACCGCCCTCACGCCGTCTTGCTCTTCGATGAGATCGAGAAGGCCTCGCCGATGGTCACGCGTGTGCTGCTGCAGGTCCTTGATGATGGTCGCCTCTCCGACGACAATAACCGTGAGGTCTCGTTCCTCAACACCTACATCGTCCTCACCACCAACGCGGGTTCCGAGATCTACGCCACGATCGCCCAGTACGCCGGCTCCGACACCGGCTCGGGCGAGACGCTGCAGGAATACACGAAGCTAATCCGGCGCTCCATCTCCGATACCTCCGCGGACAACCGTTTCCCGCCCGAGCTCCTCGGCCGCATCGACGTCATCGTCCCGTTCCAGCCGCTGTCGCTGACCACCCAGAAGAAGATCGTGCACGCCAAGCTCCGAAAGCTCGTGCAAGAGGTTCTGATCAAACACAACGTGCGGCTGGAGGTCGACGAGGCCGTCCTCCAGTACCTCATCGAGGACAAAGGAGACACCGACTCCAACGCCGGCGGTGCCCGAGCCGCTGTCGCCCGACTCACCGACGAGGTCACAACCTCCGTCGCGACGTTCATCAACGAGCACCCAGGACAGCGCCAGATCGCCGTGTACGTCGTGGGCGATCTAGTCAGCAACGACAAGGCGCTTCTCAAGTCGGATGCCCGCATCGAGGTCAGCGCCCTACGCTAGCGTTCTATCGATAGACACATCAAGATAGATTGATAGACAGTCCCTTGATGCTATAGAGTGATCGACCATAGGGTACTCATCTACCAGACGAACCGCGCATCCTACGAAGGGATCGACACCATGAGCATTCTGAGCACGGCGAAGGAGAGCCGACAGAAGGAGCGGAAGAAGAAGCCGGACGAGCTGCTGTCGTCGGTCGTGCGCGAAACAGCGATCCCTGCGGCCGTCGAGTTGCTGAAGAACAACGAGAAGTTCGTGTTTCCCAGCGGCACGGCTTGGGTGATGCTCGTACTGGACAGCGCCGACATCGGGGGACTCAGCCGACGACATGGCCGCGACGAGGACAAGGGCTCGATCATCGAACTCATCGCCTCCGACCAGATCGAGACCGTCGCCACCTCCGAGATGCTCGCGGCCGGCGTGTTCGGGATTATCCCAACCAAGAAGACCCTGGCGCGCATGATCGAGTACTCACTGCTCACCAACGCCCCGTACTCATGGGCCGTGGTTTGGCAGCGCCCCAGCGGGGACCTGATCGTTGACCTAGTGCACGAGGCCCGATTCGCGGAGGCGCAGGCGATCTCGGTGGGCCGTCTCACTCTGGAGGCAGCCGTCGGCCCCGAGGCATGGCGTGAGCACAGCGGCGTCGACGACGCCATCACCGGGCTCGACGACGACACGGCGGTCGGCGTCAAGACCGCGGATCCCCGTTTCCCAGACGCACCGCATCCCACGCATCCCGCCTCTCCGATCAGCCCCGTAGACGGGCGGCGATTCGATGACGAGATGACCGCCTTTAGCCCCAAGCCGGTGTCTCCTGAGGAGATGCGGGTCAGCGATCCGCCGCCGCAAGTCGCGCAGAACGATGCGCCCACCCTGCCTCCAATGCCGGCCCCCGAGCCGCAGCAAGCGGTGGTGCAGCCTGAGTATTACACCCAACCCCAACAGCCTGAGTACTACACCCAACCCCAACAGCCAGCTCCCCAGGAGTACCAGCAGGTTGCCCCGCAGCCGGGTTCTTGGGTTGAGGAAGCTCCTTACGAGGAGGTCGAAGAGCCAGTTGCGCTTGAGGACCAGGAGGCGGTGCGCGACGTCATCGCCCGTCGCTTCCTCAGCGAGGACCTGAACCTCGACATTCGGCTGGAGGAGTTCGAGGCAACATTCGCGATCGGTGCCCCGATCGTCCAGATCGATCCCCCGCAAGGCTCGACGGAGTGGCTCGGCTCGCAGGTTGCACAACTGAACTGGCAAGCCAACGCGGACCTCGCTCAGCAGCGATTCGCGCACGAGGACGAACTCCGGGCACTCTACGTCAGCCTCAACTCCAAACTCGTTGAGGAGGTGGCCAAGAAGGTCGCCACGGATCGCGACGGTTCCCGCTACCACGCGTTGCGCGCCAGCGCCGAACGCACCCATGCGCAACGCCTCGCCGAGAAGGACCAGAAGGTCCGAATGCGCCGCTCCGAAATCATCAAGGAGTACGAGGCCAACGCCAAGCGCATCGCCGAACACGCCGCCCTCCAGGCCGAGGTGCAATTCAAGGAACGAAACCGTGCCAAGGCCGCGCGCGAGCAGGCCGAGGCCGCCGCCGAGATCGAGCGCATGATTGAGGACGCCTACGCCCACGATCTCCAGGAAATCCTGCGCGTGCGGCGAACCGACGCCGAGCTTCAGATGCAGGTCGGTCAGACGGCGATCATGGAGGTCGTTGCTGAGCGTCACAAGGCCATGCTCGCCGAGGAAGAGCACCGCATGGCCGAGTGGACTAAGCACATCGCGAGCATCGTCGAAGACAATCGGCAGGCCGACATCGTTCGTTCTCGAACCCTGGCCGAGCAGCAGCGCACCACTGATGCGCTAGCTAAGCAGCGCCAGGAATACGAGCACACGATCGAGGTCCTGAGGAGCAAGCACGCCGACCGGACTCGCCGCCTGGAGGATGAACTGGAACGCGGCCGACAGGACGCGATGGCGCAGATGAACGCCCGCGAAGCCGAATGGCAGCATGCTCTCCAGCTCGAGAAGGTCAAGGCCGACAACGCGGTCCAGCGCAACACCGAGCTGATGGCCAACCTCAACACCATTGAGAAGGAAGCTGAGCAGCGCGTTTCCGCTCGCTTCAATGCGGCGGTCGCGGACCGCGACCGCGCCAACGCGGAACTTGAACGGGCCGCAACGATGCAAAGTCGCGCCAACTACGTCTGGATCGCGTTCATGGTGGCCATGGGCCTGATCTGCTTCGGCGCCGGCTACATCGTATCCGCGGGCCTCGGCGGCTAATTCGCCTCACAGGGCTGGTCAAGCGTCAGCCTTCTACGGCAACAACGAACAGGATTCTCAGTCATGACCCTGCTACAGAAGGGGCCCGGCCCCAACGCAACGAACTGGGACAAAGTGCGCTCACGCTCGAAAGAGGAGTCGAGCGCAACTCGCGACGTCTACGCCGAGCAGCAGCTCGATCGTGGTCGCATGCAAAAGGTGCGTTCCAAGAAGAGAGGTTTGTTTCTTGGAGTAGCCACGGGAATCCTGGTCTTCGTGGTGGCCTGGATCCTGTACTCGCTGGTGGCTACCGCGATCCTCACAGTTGGGGCGTCACTCGGCAAATCCAATTCGGGCCCGACGAGCTACTACGCGGAGGATACGAAGTCGGGACCGGGCGGGACAGTAGAAAAATGCTATCGGCCAGTGGACGAGAAGGGACGTACCCAGTTCGTCGAGAACTGCTACGCCTCCGTGGACGAAGTTCCCGTGCCGGATTGGTTCGCCGCACGCAAAGAAACTGTCCAAGCCAAGCCGCCGACGCTGTCTGAGCAGTTCTCGCAGATTGATGCGACGAAGCTATTCGTCGTGCTGACATCCGCGACGTTGTGCGGGCTGATCGTCGGGTCGTGGGGTGTGCGACGCACGGCCGCCGCGAACCTGATGAACACGACCTCCGACATCAACCAGCACCACGGCGACCAGCACGTGCAGTTGCCTGAGGAGGTCCAGCGGAACTTCGATTGGTTCCCGGATGCCGGCGCGCACTCGTCGGTTCAGGTCAGCTCGATGATCAGCCACATGATGCTGGAGAAGAAGGGTCTCGGCGACGTCGAGGTGTTCCAACGAGCCAAGCAGGACATCCTCGACGAGGACGGCAACGTCGCGTTCTATGCCGGCGAGATCCTGGAGGACGCCAGTGGAAACCCGATCAGCAAAAAGTTGCCGATGATCGACGAGGCCTTCGGCGAAACTCTCTTCGAGGTCTCGGGCGTCCCGAAAGACCCGGGCCTACGCAAGCGGTACGACACCACCAAGATTCCTTACAACCCCGGCGGCAAGAACCGAGACAAGCTCGGCGCCACCAACGACGGCTCCACGGTATACAAGAACGTCTCCGACCTCATCCGAGGTGATTGGGAGCTGCCCGATTACGAAACCCAGAGGCCAGCCGGCGCATACATGGTAGACACGGCGCCGGTGAACACGATGGTCCTCGCCATGACGCGCGCCGGCAAGGGACAGACGTATATCGAGCCGGTGATCGACATGTGGTCCAGGGAGAAGCGGCCGTCGAACATGGTCATCAATGACCCCAAAGGCGAACTCCTGGTGAAGAACTACGTCTCACTGATGCATCGCGGCTTCGAGCCGGTGCAGTTCAACCTCATCAACGCGATGAAGACCGACATCTACAACCCTCTGGGGATGGCAGCCGACGCAGCTCGCGAAGGCGATTCCACCAAGTGCGCGCTTTACATCGAGAACATCGCGGATGTGTTCTTCCCCGTCGACGGCGGCGAGGATCCGGTGTGGCCGAACGCCGCGAACAACGCGTTCAAGCGCGCCGCCTACGGCCTGATCGACTTCTACCTGGAGGAGGAGCGCGAGCTCCGCGAGGTCGCCGCCAGCCAGGGCATGGACCCCGAGGTCCTGGATAAGAAGATCGACGACCTGTGGGGCAAGGTGACGCTCTACAACTGCTACCAGCTGTTCGTTCAGCTGACCAGCAAGAAGCTGCGTAACCCGGAGGCGCTCCTCGAAGACCGCATCCGAGCCGGTGAGTTCGACGACGACGAGTCGAAACTGCCAGCAGAGGAGGCGAAAGCGGCCGAGACGTCGTTCCTGTGGGAGGATAAGGCCGAGCAGGACATGCTCACCTTGTACTTCAATGCCACTGAGGCGCTCCCGACCAACACGATGCGTACCTTGATCGGAAACGCCAACAACGCGCTGCGGGCCATGGCCGGGGCAGAGAAGATGCTCGCCTCGGTTTACGGCATCGCGATCACGGCTATGTCGTTCTTCACCGACCCGACGATCTC
>CAMCJC010000075.1 GCA_945875065.1 uncultured Propionibacteriaceae bacterium
ACCTGCGACCCCTTGACCCCCAGTCAAGTGCGCTACCAAGCTGCGCTACAGCCCGATGCCGACCTACCGCCGACAGCCGCTTCAGCTTAGCCGCTCCCCGGGCTAGCTGGCGAATCGACTCCATCGACCGCTCGCCCTCGCCCCGCGACCAACTACGCTTAGGGGCATGAACCTTCGGTCTCGGATCGTGCTCGCGCTGGCGTCCTTCGTACTCCTGCTGCCGGCCGCTTGCGCCCCTGGCACCCCCTCTTCCGGTCCCTCGGCCGATACCAGCTCTGCCGCGGCGACGCCGACCGCCCCCGAGTCTGCGTCCCCGGAGCCCTCACCGACGCCCAGCGCCGGCCCGCTAACCCTCACATCGTCGGCCGATGCCGCGATCCCTGCCGCCCCGGTGACGTTCACCGTCGAGAACGGCACCGTGTCCACCGCCAGTGTCACGACCGCCGACGGCACTGCCGTTGAAGGCAGTTACAGCGAAAAAGGGTGGGTGCCGGCGTCTCCGCTTGAGTTCAACACCGAGTACAAGCTGACCGCTCAACTCAGCGATGGCAGCAGCCGCGATGCGACTTTCAAGACCGTCAACCCGACCGGCAGCCAGGCGAACTTCCAAGTGCTTTACCTTTTCGACGGGGTCGGCGTCGGGATGCCCGCCTACGTGAAGTTCAGCAACTCTGTCCCCGAGGCCTACCGCGCCCAGATCGAAAAGAACGCGTTCGTCACCACCGACCCTGTGCAGGAGGGTTCGTGGGGTTGGCTAAGCGACACCGAGTTGCTGTGGCGCCCCAAGGAGTACTGGAAGCCCGGCACCAAGGTGAGCATCCACTACGCGTGGGACGGCGTCCAAGCCAGCGATTCGACGTTCCTGCGCAAGAACCTGGACGCCTCCTTCTCGGTGGCCGATACCGCGCGAATCATCAAGGTCGATATCGCGGGCCACACCACAACCGTTGAGGAGAACGGCGAGGTCGTGCAGACGTTCCCGTCGACCACTGGCAAGGAGGGCTTCACCACGCGCTCCGGAACCAAACTCATCCTCGAGAAGAACGAGTCCCGGCAGATGAACTCCGAGACCATCAACATCCCACGGGGGAGCGGGGAGTCCTACGACCTAAACGTCAGGTATGCAATGCGCGTGACCTGGACCGGTGAGTTCATTCACGCCGCTCCTTGGTCGGTCGGCAGCCAGGGCAAGGAAAACGTCAGTCACGGCTGCGTTGGCCTCAGCACCGACAACGCCGGATGGTTGTTCGCCCGTTCTGAAGTCGGTGACGTCGTCGAGTTCACTGGATCCGACCGGCAGATGGAACCCGACGAGGGCATCGCTGTGTGGATGTTCAGTTGGGACGAGTGGAAGGCCCGCTCGGCCGCCCAGAGCTAGGACGCGACGCCCAGTGCGCGCCTAGATAACGACAGCCATAGGGTCGCGGTCGGGTAGGATCGCGAGCCTATGGCTGTCCTGGTTTCCTTGTGTCTGCTGGGGGTGGCGCTTCTTGCCACGCCCATCGCTGCGCGGTTCCTGGATAGAAACGTGGGCTGGCTGCTCGCGGGGGGCTATGTCGCCTGCGCCGCCGTCCTGCAGCCGACGCTGACTCGCGCCTTCACCGGCGACCCGACGTCGTGGAGCATTAGCTGGGTGCCCCAACTCGGCGTCAGACTTGCATTCCGTACCGATGCGCTGGCGGGCGTCTTCTCGCTGCTGGCGCTGCTGATCGGCGCCGCCGTCCTCGCCTACGCGACTCGCTACCTGCCCAAGGGCAGACACCACAGCTTCTACCTCGTTATGGTGGCTTTCACCGCCTCCATGGTGGGTCTAGTCTCCGCCGACGACATCGTGGTGCTGTTCATCTGCTGGGAACTGACATCGCTCGCTTCGTTTCTGCTGATCGCACGTTCCGGCCACGGCGCCGAGGGATCAGCTATGCGCACGCTGCTCATCACGTTCGTCGGGGGAGTCTCCCTCCTGATCGCGCTCTGCCTGGTGTGGGCTCGGACCGGCACCACGAATCTGACCGATATCCTTGCCTCACCCCTGTGGGGCAGCGACCCGATGTTCACTTCCGGCGTGGCGCTCCTGGTTGCGCTGGCGGCCTGCACGAAGGCCGCGCAGTTCCCGTTCCACGTCTGGCTGCCCGATGCGATGGCCGCCGTGACCCCGGTTAGCGCTTACTTGCACGCCGCCGCCGTTGTCAAGGCCGGCATTTTCCTGTTGCTTCGCTTCAGCCCAGTCTTTGGCACCACGCCGACGTGGAACTGGACGCTGGTCATCGTCGGCCTGACCACGATGGTTCTGGGGGGCTGGTTCGCGCTCGAGATGACCGACATCAAGAAACTGATGGCTTACTCGACGGTCTCGCAGCTCGGCATGATCACCGCCACCATAGGCGTCGGCACCGATGCCGCGCTCGCTGCAGCGACCCTGCACACCGTCGCGCACGCGATGTTCAAATCGGGCCTATTCATGCTCGTGGGCGTCGTCGACCACGCCACCGGCACTCGCGACCTCAGGCGCTTCCCGCCACGCCTGTACCGCAAGCTTCCGGTCACCTTCGCTCTCACGGCACTTGGCCTTTCCGCGATGGCCGGGCTCCCGCCGCTGCTCGGCTTCGCATCGAAAGAGTCGGTCCTGTCCGCTCTCTACGGGGCGCCGTTCGGGTCCAGACTGGTCTTGCTCGTCGTCGCGGCCGCAGGCTCGGTCCTGACATTTCTGTACTGCGCCCGCGTGTTGCTCGGAGTGTTCATCGACGGTCCCGACGGGGGCCGCGGCACCGGCCACCGCGACCCGCTGCTCATCGGCACGGCGGCGACGCCCATCTTCGCGATGCTGATCGGCAGCGCGTGGCCCGGCGTCCTCGCCTGGCATGGCCTGACCCCTGAACTCGGCGCCACGATCGTCGTGATCGTGGCGGGCACGGCGCTTGCAGTAGTGCGCCGACCGATTGCCGCCTGGGTGCTGAAGCATCAGTTTCCGTACGACGGCCCACGTGTGATGCGGGCCCTAGATCGTGCGGTGCTGAAGGTCGGCTGGTTGTTCGATCGCGCCGTCGCCACGGACACGGTGACCCGCCACATCCTTCCGATCCTCGGCGGCCTTGGGGTCCTGGGCATAACCGGCGCTTGGCTCGTCCACCTACAGGGGCTGCCGGCTCAAGAGCCTGGCCTGACCCGCCCCATCGACATCGGCGTGTTCGGTCTCGTGACGGCTGCGACGATCGGAGTGTGCGTCTCGCGCGCCCGCATTGGGGCAGTGCTATCGCTATCCGCGGTCGGTATCCTCGCAACCGTCCAGATCCTGGCGCTTGGCGCCCCCGACGTTGCGATGACCCAGCTACTCGTCGAGAGCCTAAACATCATCGTCATCATGCTGGCGCTCCAGAAACTGCCCATTCAATTCCCGATTCGCAAACGCGGTAAGAACCTCATGACGCTGGGAATCGCGGCCTTGGTCGGGGCAGGCGTCGCGGGGCTGGTTTGGGCGCTTGTCGCCCGTCGTAGCCGTTCCGGTCTGGCGGAGTACTACCTGGAGCACACCAAGGAGATCGCGTCCGGTCAGAACGTCGTAAACGTCATCATCGTCGAGTTCCGGGGCTTCGACACGATGGGGGAGCTGAGCGTCCTCGCGATGACGGGTGTAGCGATGCTGGCGATCCTGTCGACCGTGCGGGACCGCTTCCTCGACCCTCCGAAGCCCGACCCCTACCTGCTGCCCGAGTCGGGCCTGTGGATCAACCCAGACCCGACGTCCGCAGCACACCGGGCGATCATGGATCCTCGCCCCAATGCCGTCGGGTTGAAGGTGATGTTGCGGTTCATGATCCCACTGCTCATGGTGATCTCCGCGATCCTGTTCTGGCGCGGTCACAACAGCCCTGGCGGCGGTTTCAACGCGGCGTTGGTGGCGGCGTCGATCGTCGGGCTGATCTACCTTTCGACGACCAAGGACCGGCAGGTAGGGCCGCCGCGCCTCCCACTGGCGTTCATTGGCGGGGGGGTGCTGCTGGCGGTGGCGACCGGTTTCCTCGGGCTAGCCGTCGAAGGCTCGTTCCTCGCCCCGATCCATGGCACGATCCTCGGGCAGCATATGACGACGTCGATGATCTTCGACGCCGGCGTCTATCTCGCCGTCGTCGGCCTCATCATCGTCTCTGTGAACCTGCTGGGGTCCACCCGCAGGTCCGGGGTCGGCGGCGAGGGTACGAGGGAACGAGTCGACGAGGCCCTGGAGGGGGAGCTTCCCGGCCCGATGGAGACCGTTCGAGGGGAGGGACCGCGACGATGATCCTGATCGGCACGATCTTCGTGCTCGTCACCGGAGGTGTGTACCTCTTACTGCAACGCTCCATGGTCCGGGCCATCTTCGGCCTTGGCCTGCTCAGTCATGCCGTGAACTTCATCCTCCTCAGCAGCGGCGTACCCGGCTGGCGCACCGAACCCATCACCGACGGCACGGCGGCCGGGTCGTTCGCCGATCCACTGCCGCAGGCTTTCGTGCTCACCGCCGTCGTCATCAGCCTCGCCTTAACGATCCTGTTGCTCGCCATGGCTGTCATCGGCCGTGACGACACCCTCACTCGCCACCCCGAGACGGGCGAGAGCAGGCAAGCATGAGCGCCATCCTTCCGGTCTTTGTCGCCCTCCCGTTGCTGCTGGCGGGCACCACGGTGCTGCTCCGCGGTCCCCTCGTTCAGCGCCTAGCGCTGCTGGCCGCGTCCGGCCTGACGCTGCTCGGCGGCATCACCCTGCTCGCCTTCCACCATGGCACCCCCGTCATCGCGCACTCAATCGGCTCCTATATCCCCGGAGTCGGCATCGTGTTCGTCTCCGACACCCTCAGCGCGCTGATGCTAGTCATTACCGCGTTCATGACGCTGCTGTCCGGGGGGTTCTTGATACTGACTGGGGAGGACCGCTACCGCTTCGTCGTGCCCCTGATCTTGATGCTCGGCGCTGGCGTCAACGGCGCGATCCTGACCGGTGACCTGTTCAACCTGTTCGTGTGGGTCGAGGTGATGCTGCTGCCGTCTTACGCACTGGTGGCCGTCACCGGGTATTGGCGACGCCTCGGCATCGGCCGTATGTTCGCCATCGCCAACATCATCACCTCGACGACCTTGGTCGTCGGCGTAGGGCTGCTCTATGGGGCAGCCGGGACCGTGAACCTGGCGAGTCTTGCTGGCCGTGGCAACGACCCGCAAGTCTCCCTCGCCACGGCGGTCATCTTGTTTGCGCTGCTGGTCAAGGCCGGCGTCGTGCCGGTCCACGGGTGGCTCCCGAGGTCTTATCCCGCAACCTCAGCCGGCATCATGGGCCTCTTTTCGGCGATCCACACCAAGGTCAGCCTGTACGCCGCGTACCGCACCTACGCCACGATCTTCGAGGGCCCAGCCCCGTGGTTGCCGGTGCTGACGGTGGTCGTCGTCGCGACGATCGTCGTAGCGTCGTTCTCGACCTTTGGGGAGCGCAGGATCCGCGGTGCCCTGGCGTTCCAGATGGTCGCGGGCGTCGGCCAGATCCTGATTGGTCTGGTGGTGCTGTCCCAGGCTTCGATTGCGGCCGGCCTGTTCTATATGGTCCACCACATGATCACCATGGGCGGGCTCGTCCTCGCTTCGGGCGCGATCGAGAACGCCTACGGTTCCGGCCGCTTCGACCGGCTCAGCGGGCTGATGCGCCGCGATCCGATCCTAGCCGCGACCGTCGCACTCGGCTTCCTGTCCCTGGTCGGGCTGCCCCCAACCTCGGGTCTTTGGGGCAAGCTCGGCTTGGTGTTGGCCTCTGCCGGTGCGCCGTCGCCGACCAGCTGGTGGCTGCTCGGCGCGATCGCCTTGGCCTCCATCGTTTCCGTGATGGCGCTCCAGCGAGTGTGGCGGGACGCCTTTTGGGGGGCTCCCATGAAGGACTACCTGCCCGACGACCCCACCACATCCCGGAGCGCGCCGGTCCCGATCGCGCCTGATGCGCAAGTCACCTGGCGGATGCAGTGGCCTTCGACGCTGCTGATCGGAGTCTCAGTGCTGCTGTTCTTCGGCGCAGGCCTGGTTTGGCCGCTGTTCGAGACGGCCGCGCACAACCTGACCGACACCCTCATGTACGTAGAGGCGGTGCTCGGCTGATGCACGTGTTTCGGATTCTGTACTGGCTCTGGTACCTCACGGCACAGATCGTGATCGGATCGTTCAAGGTGGTCGGTCTCGCGACGACAGGGAGGTCGCGCACGGCGATCGTCGCGTATCCGACGCGTGCCGCCACGGATCTGGAGTTGACCCTGTTCACCTCGGCCATCACCATCACACCCGGCACGCTCGTGGTCGGCGTCGCCGCAGCTACGGAGAGCGAAGGCACCGTCGTGTTCGTCCACAGCCTGTTCGACAACGACCGCTCCTCCATTCTCGCCGGCTTGACAGAGCTGGAGGGGCACCTGCTGCGGGCTCTCAGAAACCAACCGGTGGAGGCGACATGACCCTTGCTTTCTGGGTCGCAGGCAGCATCCTGGCGGCGGCGGCGATGATCGGCATCGTGCGGGTCCTAACTGCCCGTGACGCCGCGACGCGTGCCGTCGTTGGAGACCTGGTGTTCTTCTCCTGCATCTGCATTCTCGCGCTGTTCGGCGCGAGGTACGCCTCCAGCGTCAGCGTCGACCTGGCGCTGCTCGCCTCGATCCTAGGCATCCTCGCTACCATCGCGCTGGCTCGTATCATTACCAGGGGACAGCGATGATCGTGTTGGAGTTTCTCGCCGGAACGCTGGCGATCGTAGGAGCGCTGCTGTTCCTGTCGGTGGCGATCGCCCAGTTCCGGGCCCGCGACGCGCTGTCTCGAATCAACGCACTCGGCCCGGCGACGGCGCTCGGCGCGCCAATGCTCGTACTCGCCGTCGCGATCGGTCGCTCGCTGGAGCAGGGACTGGACTGGATGCTCTGGATCAAGACTGCGATCACCATCGTGGCGCTCGTGGTGGTGAGCTCGGTGGCATCCAACGTCCTCGCCCGCGCGACCTGCCGCTCTGATGCCGCAGTTGATGAGGCCACCCATCCGAACGACCTCAGGAGCAGCCAATGACGCCGGTGGACACGATGGCGGAGTTGGGGGCTGTAGCGGGCACCGCACGCCTGTATACCGCCGACGAGCCACTGGAGCTGGTGGGTGGGGGACGACTCGAGGTGGTCGACGTAGCCTACGAGACCTACGGGACGCTGAATTCCACCGGGTCCAACGCGTTGTTCATCTGTCACGCCCTGACGGGCGATGCACACGCCGCCGGTCAGCGCATCGGCGACAGACGTCCGGGGTGGTGGGACAATCTGATCGGGCCCGGTAAGGCAGTCGACACAGACCGCTGGTATGTGGTGTGCGCCAATATTCTCGGTGGCTGTCGCGGCACCACCGGCCCTTCGTCGATCAACCCTGCCACCGGGCAGGCGTACGGCCTCGACTTTCCGCTGCTCGACATGGCGGACTTCGTCACCGTCCACCGTCGCCTAGCCCGGCATTTGGGCGTGGAACGCTGGGCTGTTCTGCTCGGCGGGTCGCTGGGCGGGATGCAGGTGCTGCAGTGGGCATTGTCCCACCCCGACGAGGTCGACAACGCGATCCTGATCGCATCGTCGTCGAGGCTTACTGCCGAGAACATCGCATTCTCCGCGGTCGGGAGACAGGCGATAATGCGCGATCCCGAGTTCTGCAACGGCAGGTTCTCCGATGCAGGCACCTCACCGGACCGGGGGTTGTCAGTGGCGAGGATGATGGCCCACATCACTTACCTGTCGGAGAAGGCGTTCAGCGAGAAGTTCGGCCGTGCGGCCCAGTCCGGGACCCTCGCCCCGGGCTTCGGCATCGACTTCGCCGTCGAAAGCTACCTTGAGCATCAGGGTGAGTCGTTCCTCACCCGCTTTGATGCCCTCAGCTATCTGTACCTGACGCGGGTAATGGACTACTTCGACCCGTTCGCTGCTCCCGACGCGCTTGATGCTCTTCGGGCCGACCCGGTGAAGTTCCTGGTGATGAGCTTCGACAGCGATTGGCGGTTCGCGACGTCGCAGTCGCGGCGGATCGTACAGCACTTGGAGCACGCGGGACTGCCGACGGCATTCCGCGAGATCAACTCGCCGTGGGGGCACGACTCGTTCCTCCTGGCTCTGCCCGCTTACCATGCCACCATCCAGGCTTTCCTAGACCGCGCCTTCGACGAGGTGCGCGGATGAGGTCGGATCTGAAGCTGATCGCGGATCTGCTGCCGCCGCGCTCCCGCATCCTCGATCTGGGGTGCGGCGACGGAGAGTTGCTGCGTCGGCATGCCGCTAAGGGCGGTTCTGGAACTGGTGTGGAGATCGAGCCCGAGCCGTTTCTGGCGGCGTTGCGGCGCGGGGTCGACGTCATAGATCTCGATATCAACAGTCAGCTAGACCAGTTCGCCGACGACTCCTACGATGTCGTCGTCCTCTCCCGGACCCTCCAGAACCTGAAACGGCCAGCACATGTCTTGCGCGAGATCTCGCGAATCGGCCAGCTATGTGTGGTGTCGATGCCGAACTTCGTGCATTGGCGGAACCGCCTCCGCCTGCTGACCGGGAGAATGCCTGTTACCCGCGATCTGCCCTACCAGTGGTATGACACGCCCAACCTGCACTACACGTCGCTCAAGGACCTGCGGCCCCTGTTCGATGATCTCGGACTGACGGTCGAGCGGTGGGTGCCTCTTGGTGAGACCGGGCTCCCGCTGCCGTTGGGGCGGATTGGTGCGAACTGGTTCGCCAGCTCCGCCGTGTATCTTCTGCAGGCGAGCCGCTGATGGCATCGCGCCTTCCAGTTCTCGCCCGAGTCGTTGTGGCGCTGGCCGCGGGAGCGCTGCTCGCTCTCGGATTCCAGCCGTGGGGGCTATGGCCGCTGCCGATCGTAGGCGTGGCGCTCCTGACCTGGCTGGTCGAGGGGTGCACAGCGGGGAGTGCCTTCGGCTACGGCTTCGCGGCGGGAGTAGTGCTGAACTATCTGGTGATCTTCTGGGTTAGTGCGCAGGCGGGCCCGGCAGTCCATGCGTTGATCGCACTGATGGCATGTTGGATCGGGCTGGCGGCTTCGCTCACCGCACTGCTGCTGCGGTTGAAACGCAGGACGCTGTGGGTACCGACCGCGTGGGTGCTGATTGAGTTCGGCGCTCAAACGGTGCCGTTCCAGGGGTTTCCGTGGATACGGCTTGGGCATACGGTGATCGACCAGCCGATGTCCGGCTGGCTTCCGGTTGTCGCGACTCCCGGCACGACATGGCTCGTGGCCTTCGCCGGCTGCCTCGTTCTGCGACTCGTTGCCCGGCCTCGTCGCCTGGTCCCGGTGCTGGCGCTCGGGGCGATCTTCGCCGTCGGGGCGCTCGTGAACCTGCGTCCGCTGCCGGCGCTGGATCGGGATGTCACGGTCGGCATGGTGCAGGGCAATGTCGCGCTCGACCTTGATTACGGCTATATCGCGGCTACGGGAGCGGCCCCCAACCACCTCAGCGAGACCATCTTTTTGTT
>CAMCJC010000076.1 GCA_945875065.1 uncultured Propionibacteriaceae bacterium
TACGAGATGCACATGAGTGACTGGAGTTCAGACGTGTGCTCTTCCGATCTTGGTTCGCGACGGGCGTGGCTGTCGGCGACGTCGTGCACGCCGTCGCCGAGTCACACCCCCTCTTTCCAGGGAGCCCTGGAGTGCTCTGGGTACGTCACGATCCGGCTCATCGTCTTCCGGGGCGGCCCCTTGCCGGCGACCTGAGCAGCGCAGGGGGCTCGGCGTCCTTGTCGAGGCCGACGACGCCTTCGGCGTGCTCACCCTTGACCTCGAACCCGACGGGCTAATCACCCGCATCTACGACCTTCTTGCCCGTGGTGTCGTTGATGGTTCTTGGGGGTTTGAAGAGGGGAGCGTCACGAACGAATGGCTTGGCGTAACTGGCTGGGGATAGGTGATTTGTTAACCACGGTTCACAGATGGCGTTGGAGCCGGTGTAATCCCTAGTCAACGTCGCCTCCAAGTCGATTCTCTTGTTCTTCGATAAGTCTCCCGCTAGGTGCCTTCGCGATGCTACCGTTTCGGCTGACGAAGTGGTCCGCTTCGCAGTCGACGACGGAGGTTCGAGGCAGTGATAACAGCACCGACGCTCACCGAGCGCCCGGAGGAAGTCCCTCCCGTAGCGCTGGAGGAAGAAACACTCGAGAAAGAAAAGAAGCTCAGCCCCCTCAAGGTGGCTATCTGGGTCGTGATCGCCCTGCTGGGCGGCGTCTCGTGGGCGATGATCGCCCTAGTCCGCGGCGAGACGATCAACGGCATCTGGTTCGTGTTCGCCGCCGTGTGTTCGTATTTCATCGCGAACCGCTTCTACGCGAACGTCATCGAGCGCTACCTCACCAAACCCGACGACCGGCGCGCCACCCCCGGCGAGTACCGGCTCGACGGCCACGACTTCGTGCCCACCGACCGCCGCATCCTCTACGGCCACCATTTCGCGGCGATCGCCGGCGCCGGCCCCCTCGTCGGCCCCGTCTTGGCGGCCCAGATGGGCTACCTGCCCGGCACGATCTGGATCATCGTCGGCGTCGTCTTCGCCGGCGCCGTGCAGGACTATGTCGTTTTGTTCTGTTCGATGCGACGCGGCGGCCGTTCCGTCGGGCAGATGGCCAAGGACGAGTTGGGGCGCTTCGGCGGCATCGCAGCCCTCATCGCGACCCTCGTTATCATGCTCATTATCATCGCGATCCTCGCGCTGGTCGTCGTCAATGCCCTCGGCGAGAGCCCGTGGGGCGTGTTCAGCGTCGGCATGACCATTCCGATCGCTTTGTTCATGGGCGTTTACTTGCGCTATATCCGGCCGGGTAAGGTCGCCGAGGTCTCTATAATCGGCTGCGTCCTGCTGCTCGCCGCGATCATCGGTGGCGGCTATGTCGCGCAAACCAATTGGGGCAAGACCCTGTTTGCTCTCCCGCCCATCGTGATCGCCTGGGCGATCATCATCTACGGCTTTGTCGCGGCCGTCCTGCCCGTGTGGCTGTTGCTCGCGCCCCGCGACTATCTGTCGACGTTCATGAAGGTCGGTACCATCGCGATGCTTGCCGTCGCGATCGTCGTGGTCCGTCCCAACATCGACGTTCCCGCCATGACGATCTGGGCGTCCCGCTCCGATGGCCCAGTTTTCAGCGGCGCGCTGTTCCCATTCCTATTCGTGACGATCGCGTGCGGCGCCCTATCCGGATTCCACGCCATGATTTCGTCGGGCACCACCCCGAAGCTGATCGAGAAGGAACGCCAGACCCGCTTCATCGGGTACGGCGGCATGCTGATGGAGTCATTCGTCGCGATCATGGCCCTGGTCGCGGCTCTGTCCGTCGACCACGGCATCTACTTCGCGATGAACTCATCCGTCGCGGGCACCGGTGGCACAGTCGAGGGTGCGGTTGCGTTCGTGAACTCCCTCGGTATGACGGGCGTCAATCTCACCCCCGACCAGCTGACGGAGACCGCCCGCCTGGTCGGTGAGCACAGCATCGTCTCCCGCACCGGCGGCGCCCCGACGCTCGCCGTCGGCCTCGCCGGCATCATGCACCAGTGGTTCGGGGGCGCGTCGATGATGAGCTTCTGGTATCACTTCGCGATCATGTTCGAAGCCCTGTTCATCCTGACCTCGGTCGACGCCGGTACGCGAGTCGCGCGGTTCATGCTCGCCGACGCTCTGGGCAACTTTTACCCGAAGTTCCGGGAGGCGAACTGGAAGGTCGGCAGCTACCTGACCACTGGCTTGATGGTCATCGGCTGGGGCTCGATCCTGCTGCTCGGCGTCACCGACCCCCTCGGCGGTATCAACACCTTCTTCCCGCTGTTCGGCGTCGCCAACCAGCTGCTAGCCGCGATCGCTCTGGCCGTGTGCCTGCTGATCTTCGCCAGGCGCGGCCGGAAATGGTCGCTGCTCATCGTCGCCGTGCCGTTGACGTTCGCGGCGGTGGTGACGATCACCGGGTCGTTCCTGAAGATCTTCAGCTCCGATCCGAAGGTCGGCTACTGGGCTAACCACAACCGCTTCGCGCAGGCCATCGCCGACGGCAAGACCGAGCTCGCCGGTGTGAAGACGGTCAAGGCGATGGAGGCCGTCGTGCGTAACACCGCCGTCCAGACCACACTGTCGGTGGTGTTCCTGGCGTGCGCGCTCGTCGTCATCGCGATGTGCGTGTGGAAGACGATCGAGGCCGTTAGGGCCGGCGGCGGTAAGGACACCGAGGATCCGCCGATCCAGTCGCTGATCTACGCGCCGTCCGGGATGATGGCGATGCCCGCCGAGAAGGTTCTGGAGAAGCAGTGGGTCGAGTACTACGCGCAGCATCCCGGTGCTGACATCCGAGGCAAAGGCCACTGATGTCGCTTCGTGACAAGGCGGCGACGACTTGGCGCGAGCTCGCCTGGTTCGTCAACGGCGTGCTGGGGGCCAACAAGTACCAGCAGTACCTGGCCCATCATCGCCGCCACGGCCACGGGGCGCCGATGACCGAGCGCGAGTTCTGGCGCGCCGAATCGGACCGTCCCGTGGTCGAGGGCCGCTGCTGCTGACCTGGTTAAGCCGGGCGGGACCATGGGGCGTCAACGATGGCACGCAGGGTGGCATCTAGGTCAGTGTGGGTCTCGCCAAGCAGGTCGCGGGTGTCGGAGTCGTCCATGACGTACGGCTGAGTCAGCTGGTGGGTCATTGTCGCGATGGCCCGCATCGGCGAGATGAACCAGCCCATCGCCTTGAGCATCGCGGGCGGGACCGCTCGGAACCGCGGCTGGCCGTCGAACCCTGCGATCCGCATAGCCTGGGAGACGAGCTCCCGGATGCTGATCGCCGGTGCGCTGGGGACGTGCCAGGCCCGACCGGCCATAGCCTCATCGGTGGCGCCGCGCGCCAAGAGACGTCCGAAGTCCGTGACGGCGGTCCAGGTGTGGACGGCATCGGCGTTCCCGATGATGTTGGCGGCTTTGCCTTTCAGGACTGGGGTGAGAACACCCTTGCCGAGGTAGGCATTGGGCGCGTCGGCACCGAAGTAGTCCGAGCCGCGAACCTCGACGGCTTGGACGCGCCCATGGTCATGTGCGGCGAACAGGCGCCGGCTTACCTCGGCCCGGACCTCGCCCAGAGGGGTTGCTGGCTGGAGCGGGTCTGTCGCCCGCATCGGCATGCGGCCGGGGGCATAGGCGTATAGGTTCCCGGTGAGGACTAGCTTCGAGCCGCCTGATTGAGCGGTGCTGATGAGGTTGTCGATCGCGGTCGGCCATGCCCGTCGCCACGCATTGATCGAGTAACGCGGGCCGTAGCAGACGACGATCGCTTCTGCGCGCAGCTTGTCGAGGCCATGGCCGCTCTCCACGTCAGCTCGCTGCCAGCAGGCGTTTGGGAGCTTGACCTCGTTACGGGTGGCGACGATGACGTCGTGGCCCTGGCCGGCTAGTTCGGCTACGGCGGAGCGCCCGAGGGGGCCGGCTCCGATGACTGCGATACGGCTCATGGCCAGTCCTTTCGATAGGGGGAAGATACAGTGAACACTGTTCACGAAAGCAAGTGTAAACGGTGTTCACGAAAAATGTAAAGGGTATGGGAGACTTGGCCCATGACTGCTCGTGCCGAGGCTCGCGATGCCTTCCGCCGGAGGCTGATCGATGCCGCCTACACCCGGCTCGCGACGGAAGGGGCAGCCGGCTTGCGGATGCGCCAGTTGGCCCGCGACCTCAACGTCACGCCGGGGGCGTTGTACCGCTATGTTTCGGGCCGCGACGAGCTGCTTACGATCCTGGTCATCGACGCCTATGAGTCCCTGGCGGAGACGGTTCGCCGAGCCGAGGCCGGGGTTCCCCGGACGGAGTTGGAGCGACGGTGGCTGACGGTCTGGGTCACCGTGCGCGAGTGGGCCTTGGCTCACCGGAATGAGTATCAGTTGATTTATGGAACTCCGGTCCCGGGATACGAGGCACCCGCCGAGACCATCGCCCCCGCTAGCGGCGTGACGCTTCTGCTGGCGCAGATCAGCTCGGATCTGTGGACCGCGCGGGGGAACGGGGCTGCTGATCCGGCTCCGGTCTCGCTTGCGGAGGACCTGAGCCGGATCGCCGCCTGGGTCGTTGCCCACGGCATGAGCGTCGACGCGCCGGGAGCAATGGTCTTGGCTACGGTCGAGGCTTGGACGACGCTGCTGGGGGCGGTCGGCCTGGAGCTTGGCGGGCATTTTCGGGGAAGCATCCACAACAACGCCGCCTATATCGAGTTGCTGGCGCGGCGCAGCTACGCCGCCCTCAGGGCCACGATCTTGAACGACAGAGTGCGAGAGGGCGCCGATGTCTAAACATGTCGATCTTGCCGTCCGGTTCCTGTCTCGCTACTTCCAAGTGGCCGGTCTACTGGCGATCGCTTATTGGGCGCTGGGAGCGGTGCCGGTCGTCGGCTCGGTGCTGGAGTTCGTTCTCAACTGGTTCGTGCCACTCCCCGAGCTGACCGTTAGTAACCTGGTAACCGGCCTGATCTCAATCCTGCTTGGGGCCGGGATCGCGCTCCGCAAGCGTGTGGCTTGGTTGGTCGCGACGCTCGGGTACGCCCTCTTTTTGTTGCTGACTTCCGCGTTGCTGGTGTTTTGGCTCGTGTACCCGGAACTGCGGCAGGAGATGCGCGAAGACGGCGACACCGGCGGCTGGCTATGGACGAACACCGCCATCACGTTGGCGCTGCTCCTACTGTTGTTGCGATATCGACGATGTTTCGTCGTCCGATCGCAGCGCGGAAACGTGTGGCGGGCGCTGCTCGTCCTGGTGGTCGGCGCCGTGGCGGTGCTGGTCATCGGCTTCGGTCTGATGATGGTCTTCCGCAACGACATCCTGTCCGGCATCTTGGAAGCCCTGATGAGCTTTGGGTTGGCTGTGGTGTTCGTGGCATCGGTCGCGACCCTGATGCGGTCGCAGCGCCTCGAGGCCCAAGCCACGATTGATGAGGAAAGGCGCGTCCGCGAGTTGCTGGTCGCGAACCCCACCGACTCGCTCGGCTATTTCGCTACGAGGCGCGACAAGTCCGTCTTCCTCACCGAACGGGGCGCCGTCGTGTATCGGGTCGGGATGGGCGTGGCTCTCGCGTCGGGAGATCCGCTCGGCAACCCCGCGGAATGGCCGGCTACGGTGGCGGCGTTCAAGCGACACGCAGAATCATTCGGCTGGCTGCCCGCCGTTATCGGAGCCTCCGAGGCCGGTGCTCGTGCCTACATGGGTGCTGGGCTGCGGGCCTTAGCGATCGGTGACGAGGCGGTCCTGACTGCTGACAAGTTCGCGCTCAACGAGCTGCCCGAAGTGCGGCGCGCGGTCGTCAAACTCGCCGACCTCGGCTATTCGACGCGCATCCGCCGCCATCGCAGCATCCCCGGGTCGGAGCTCGCGGAGGTTGAGGCTCTAGCCGAGGAGTGGCTGTCCGGCGAGCCGGAGCGTGGCTTCTCAATGGCGCTCGGCCGGCTCGGCGACCCTTCGGACGGCGACTGCGTTCTCGTCGAGGCGCTGTTCCCTGCCGGCGATGAGCGGGGCCATATCGCCGGGCTGCTGTCGTTCGCGCCGTGGGGTGCCGACGGGGCTAGCCTCGATGTCATGCGCCGTCACCCGCGGGCCGACAACGGCGTCACCGAGCTGATGATCACCGCGCTCATGACTGATGGTCGCGACCTCGGCATCCGACAGGCGTCGCTGAACTTCGCGGTGTTCCGTGCGGCTTTCGCCGAGGGCGCCCGCATCGGTGCCGGACCGGTGCAGCGGCTGTGGCGTCGCTTCCTGCTCGTAGCCTCCCACTGGTGGCAGCTGGAATCGCTGTACCGGTCCAACGCGAAATACGAGCCGACGTGGCGGCCGCGCCTGATCTGCTACCCGGAGTCGCGGCATTTCGCGCGGGTCGCGGCGGCCGCGGGGGTCGCGGAGGGGTTCCTAACACTCCCGCGCTGGCTCGGAGGCGGTATTCCGGACCAGCCGCGGCGCTTCTTGACCGATGAGGTTGAGGGATTGGGGATCAACGCCGTTCCGCAGCAGGGGCCGAGACTTCCCCAGCAGGTGCAGGTGCGCATCGCCTGCCGCGAGGCGATGCTCGCCGAAGGCATCGACCCCTACCCGGCGTCCGTCACGGTCACCGCCGCCTGCGCGACCGCCGTCGGCGACTGCACCGTAGCGGGTCGGGTCATGACGGTCCGCGACCACGGCGGCGTCCTCTTCGCGACCCTGCGCGACGCGTCTGGTGAGCTGCAGGTCGTGCTCGAGGCGGGCGTAGTCGGCGACGAGGCGATGGTGCGTTGGCGCCGCCTGGTGCGGGCCGGCGATCAGGTGGCTGTCACCGGAACCGTCGGCGCCTCCCGAACCGGCACGCGAAGCCTGCTTGGGGCGTCGTGGCGGATGACATCGAAGGCCCTGAGGCCCCTGCCCGATAAACGCAAAGGCCTTCAAAACCCGGAGGCGCGCGTGCGGCTGCGACACGTCGACCTCATCGTCAACGACCGTCAACGCCAGATGGTGCGGGCCCGCTCCAATGCGATTCAGGCGGTTCGTCAAACCCTGTTGCAGCGCCGCTACCTGGAGGTAGAGACGCCGATCCTGCAGCCGGTCCATGGCGGCGCCAACGCCCGACCATTCCGCACCCACATCAACGCCTACGACCTCAACCTGTACCTGCGGATCGCGCCCGAGCTATACCTCAAGCGGCTGATGGTCGGCGGGCTGGAGCGGGTCTTCGAGATCGGCCGTAACTTCCGCAACGAGGGGGCCGACGCCACCCACAACCCCGAGTTCACGATGCTCGAGGCCTACCAGGCCTACGCCGACTACCACGTCATGAAGGACGTCATCCGCGACGTCACCATCGCAGCGGCTGAGGCAGCGACGGGATCGACGGTGGTGCGGGGCGTCGTCGGCGGCGTCGAGCACGAGATCGATCTGGCCGACGAATGGCGGACCGTAACCATCACCGAGGCCGTCTCTGAGGGGCTGGGGGAGCAGGTCGACGCCTGTACCCCTGTCGAGGAGCTGCAGCGGCACGCCGACCGCCTCAACGTGGACTTCGACCCGCGTTGGGGCTGGGGCACGATGCTGCAGGAGCTTTACGAACACCTGGCGGAGTCATCAACGGTGGAGCCGACGTTTTTCAGCGATTTCCCGGCTGAGACGTCGCCCCTGACCCGGCAGCACCGGACTACGCCGCGGCTGGCGGAGCGCTGGGATCTGATTATCTTCGGCTCGGAGGTCGGGACGGCATACTCGGAGCTCGTCGACCCGGTGGTTCAGCGGGAGCGGTTGACGACGCAATCGCTGGCGGCGGCCGGCGGCGATCCGGAGGCCATGGAACTCGACGAAGCCTTCCTCCAGGCGCTTGAGCAGGGGATGCCGCCGACGGGCGGACTCGGGATGGGCCTCGACCGGCTCGTCATGATGCTCACCAAGGCATCGATCCGCGAGACGATCGCGTTTCCCCTGGTCAGGCCCGGGCGGTGATTCGGTGGGTGCTGGCGATCCTCGCCGTCGTCCTCTACAACGGCTGGCTGGCATGGCCGCTGAACGGGAGCCCCGATGCGCTGGCCGGCTACGTCTCCGAGCTGGCGGCCGCCGACCAGCCGTTCAGCTGGTTCTTCCGTAGCACCGACCTTGCGGCGGCGCTCGTCTACGCCGTCATCGCCGCGTTGGGGTGGCGCGGCTGGCGGCGTTGGCTCGGGCGCGGGTCGCGGCACGTCGCGACGGCGGTCCTGGCGGTCTCGTTCGGGACGATTCTCGACGTCGTCTTCAACCTGCCGTGCGCCAGAAGTCGCGACGAGGCGTGCGCAGCAGGGGCGCAGCTGCAGGTGCACCTGCATGAGGTGACCTCGACGATCGTCGGCATCGGGCAGCTGGCGGTGATAGTGCTCGTCGCGTGGGCGTTGGCGGCCCGCCAGGGCTGGAAACGGGAGGCGCGAGCCGTCGCGGTACTGGCGGTGGTGGTCGCGTCGCTGATGGTCGCGGTGGTTGTGGCGCCGTACGTGTGGCCCGGGATGCAGGGGGTGGTGCAGATCGTGCAGATCGTCATCTGCTCCTTGTGGCTGGGCTATCTGGCGCTCCGGTTGTCGCCGTCGCGGGTAGCCTGATCGGCAGTCCCTGCCTGGGACTGACCACGGCCGGGAACCTGAAGCTCGGGGCCCGGTTCTTGGGCCTCGTCGATACCTGGTCAATCCCGGAGATGGTCGGCCTAGATTCTGCTCAGCGGCGTTGAGTGCATGTCCCTTCGGATGTGACCATGGGGCTGCAAGCACGGGGCTATGCGACACCATCGGTGTCTTTGCGCGACCTGCCGGGAGGGGCCGCGAGAGTCGAGGGTGGTTCCCCGCTGAACGTGGTCGACTATGCGAACGCCATCGTCCAGAGCGGCTTCCCTGCCGTCATGTCGAATACCCCGCGCGGGCAGCGCGAACTGCCGAGCTCCTACCTCAAGCGCGTCATCGATCGCGACCTGCCGGGCAGAACTACGAAGTCCGGCACCCGGAGACGTTGCACCGCTGGTGGTGCGCCTTCTCAGGCTCGGGGCCCTGGGAGTCCCGCAAGGTGAGTGCCAGGCCGGAAACGGCTGCGGTCTCCGGTCCAAGATGGTGCCGATTCGCTGCTCGCGAGTGGCGGCCAGCCCGGCCTGGTCGGTGAGCTCGAGCAAAGCGGTTGCGACGCGTTTGGTCGGATCCGCGCCGATGGGGATGCGCAGCTGTGGGGTCGCCCAGTCGCCGACGGCGGCTGTCTCGCGAGCGATGGGGCACACCAACACTGACTTGCCCGACCCCGCTTCGCCTAGGATCGTTTGCCCCCGGACAGACGACGTGGGCGCACGGCGTCGCGCCAGTCGCTGAGCCGTTCAGTCCGGCCGGCCCAGATGAGCGGAACCGAGCCAGCCCCCCTCCCGATACCCCCAACTCGTGCACGAATCGCCGGGCCAGGTGAACGGGCGACGTAAAACCCCTAGCCGCACACACCCCCGTTCACTCAAAACGGCGATTCGCGCCCACAAGAGGAGGGCGGCCCT
>CAMCJC010000077.1 GCA_945875065.1 uncultured Propionibacteriaceae bacterium
GGCCATGAACATGTGTTCGGTACGGCACAGGCCGATACCCTCAGCTCCGAGCTCCCGTGCCTTGGAGGCATCCTCGAAGTTGTCGGCATTGGCGCGCACGCCCAGGTGACGCACTTCGTCGGCCCAGGTGACGAGACGCTCGAAGTCCTCGTTGATCTGCGGCGGAATCAGGGCGATGGCCTCGCCGAAGACATCGCCGGTGGTGCCGTCGAGGGTGATAGTTTCGCCCTCAGCGATGACGCGGTCGCCAACGGTGAGCGTTTTGGCCTTGGCGTCGATGTGGATGCCGGAAGCACCGGCGACGCAAGGCTTGCCCATGCCGCGGGCGACGACGGCCGCGTGGGAGGTCATGCCACCGTGGGCGGTGAGGACGCCCTGGGCGACGATGACGCCGTGGATGTCATCGGGGGTGGTCTCGTAGCGGACGAGGACGACGGCCTCGCCGCGGCCGCCCCGCTCTGCGGCGGTGTCGGCGTCGAAGACAACCTCACCGACCGCGGCACCCGGGGATGCCGGCAGGCCCTTCGCGATCGGTGTCTTGCCGTGCTTCGGATCGATGGCCGGGTGCAAGAGCTGGTCGAGCTGGTCGGGCTCGATGCGCAGCAGCGCCTCCTCCTTGGTGATGACGCCCTCGTCGACGAGATCGGACGCGACCTTCAGGGCGGCGGCGGCGGTGCGCTTCCCGTTGCGGGTTTGAAGCAGGAACAGCTTGCCATTCTCGATGGTGAACTCCATGTCCTGCATGTCGCGATAGTGCGCCTCCATCTTCTTCATGGTGGCGATCAACTCGTCGTAGGCATCGGGCAGGACATCGCGCATCTCCGCCAGCGGGCGCGGCGTGCGGATGCCCGCTACGACATCCTCGCCCTGCGCGTTGACGAGGAACTCGCCGTAGAGTTCCTTCTCACCCGTGGACGGGTTACGAGTGAAGCAGACGCCGGTGGCGGAGGTGTCGCCGCGGTTGCCGAAGACCATCTGCATGACGTTAACAGCGGTGCCGAGGTCGGCGGGGATGTTGTTGGCGCGGCGGTACACCTCGGCGCGGGGGTTCAGCCACGACTTGAAGACGGCGTTGACGGCGCGGTGCAACTGCTCGACTGGGTCGGTGGTCCATTCACCGCCGAGGTGCTCGTTGCTGATGTCCTTGAAGGTCCCGACGAGTTCCCTCAGATCCTCGGCGGTCAGGTCGGTGTCGACTTCAACACCACGATTGCGTTTGAGCTCGGTCAGGGCGTCCTCGTAGGCGTGCGGAGGCACACCTTCGACGACTTCGCCGTACATCTGGATGAAGCGTCGGTAGCAGTCCCAGGCGAATCGCTCATTGCCGGCCTCTTCTGCGATGGCGGCAACCGAGTCGTCGGAGATGCCGAGGTTGAGAATGGTGTCCATCATGCCGGGCATGGAGAACACGGCGCCGGAGCGGACAGAGACCAACAGCGGCCGTTCGGTGCCGCCAAGCTTGCGGCCCGTGCGTTCCTCAAGCCTCGCCAGGCCCGCGTTGATCTCTCCGGCCAGCCCCTCGGGCCACTGCCCGCCAAGGTTCATGGTCTCGACGCACGCCGTAGTAGTGACGGTGAATGCGTCCGGGACTGGAACCCCGACCTTGGCCATCTCGGCAACCCCGGCGCCCTTGCCGCCGAGGAGGTTCCGCATCGACGCGTCGCCCTCCGAGAGGTCGTAGATGTAGCGCTTATCGCTCATGTCGCACCTATCTTCTTTGAATCCTGCGAGTGGATTGCTCGGTCCGGGCTCTACCTTAGTGCCCCGGCTCGTGCACGTCAGGGATCTGTACGGATTGCTTGGCGCGCCGGGTACGCTCGAGGTATGAAGTCCCTAGCGCGTTTGGCGCTCGTCGCCGTCGTTGCCTCGCTCGCCGCATGTTCGCCCGGTACGGCCGAGCCAGGCAAGAGCCCCTCGCCCAGTTCCTCGATGTCGAAGTATGTGCAGACCATGCCGGTGCCGTCCGAGGAAGCAATTAGCGCCCCCGCGCCTGACACCCTGGTCGAGGCGGTTCGCAAGGACCTCGATGGCCGGAGCCTCGCCGGCGCGGATGCGAAGGTCGTCGAGTCACGGAAGGTGACTTGGAACGACGGCTCGCTGGGTTGCCCCGCACCTGGCGTCTCTTACACGCAGGCGAAGGTTGAGGGCTGGCAGGTCGTCGTCGAGGTCGGCGGCCAGCAATACGACTACCGCTTCGCTGGCGAGGGCGGGGCCCCCACGCTGTGCGAGAGCCCGGTCCTCGGCACCCCATCGAACACCAACGAGTGACCAACTGCGGGCTGGCTTTGGAGGCCAGCCCGCAGTTGCTAGTCCTCGGGTTGCGGGGTAGGAACCGGGATCTCAGGGCCCATGTATCGCAACGGTCCCGTCAGAGTGCCCTCGCCACCGTCGGTGAACAGGTACCCGAACGGCTGCTGAGCCTCTACGGCCTCGGAATTGATCGAAACGTCCCAGGTCGTAGTATTGCCAGGCAAGGTAGATTCTAAGCCGCCGGCCGCGAGGATTGGATTCTCATAGTCAGCGATCGACCAACCACCGACGAAGTCGGCCGTGGCTAATGGACCTCGCCCCGCGGTGGAGACGACGGTGAATGCGAACTTTCCGGTCACCCCGACCTCGCTCGCTAGAAGCTCAGATTTAACGACTGCGGTTCGCGGCCTGGGGACTCCGATGAATCGGCCGAGGTGTTCTCTCGGTGTAGGAGGTGCATCGATGGCCTCGGGCTCCTCGAAGGCGCTGCTCGAAGCGTAGTCCGCTTTGCCGTCTAGATTGTTGTCAATCAGGACCCAAAGCTCATTGCGCTGATCGTTCGTGACTGGAGTGTGCATGTAGGTCCAAATAAAGATGTCGGTGTAATCTTGGGAGAGATACTGGAAGCGCACGCACACGTCGGCGATGTCGACCCCGGACGCTGAAGCTGGATCAACGTCTTGCAGATCGGTTAGCGACCATCGGCACAGAGAGCCGTCAACAGTGCGCGGTCCAGAATTTCGCCAAGAGACGAGCCCTAGGTTCCAGGCTACCGGCACCGATGTGGCGGTGTTATTGTCCAGCGTATCGACAGCCAGTAGGAATGGCACCTTCAGGTCAGTGTGGTCCGAGGTAAACGAGATGGTACCGGAGGCGGCAAGAAAGGGGTCGTAACTCGGTGATTTTAAATCGATCACCTGCTCCACGTCGCTTCTAGACAGCTTCAGGTTCACCTGAACCTCGGCTGTGGCGCCGGCACGGACTGTAACGCTGTCGTGGTTGAGCGTGACCTCCGCCTCAATAGAGCCCTCACTATGCACGACTGAGGTTCGGTAGGTGGCATCGGTGGTGCCGGTATTCTTCAGGGTGATGGTCCTCACCCCTTCCCACTGGTCGCGGACTTGAGCGAAACCGAAGCTGAGTACCGGGTCCTTGAGTGTTAGGCCATCAGCCAGCTCTGCGCGATCCCCGAATGCGAGCACTTCGGTCGTGGTTGCGGCACCCACATCCAGCAGTCCGCCGCCGTTTAGAGGCTTGTATCCCGTCACGTTCTCGGTATTGGAGGTGTTCGCGAGCGAAGCCGTCACTTCGTCGGCTGTCCACGACGGATGGGCCTGGAGGGTCAGGGCTGCCGCACCTGAGGCGTGGGCGGCCGCGATCGATGTACCTGAGCGCCGCTCGGACCTAATCCCCGTGCCAGCGGACGCCGACTCCACATTCACGCCCGGCGCCGAAACGGTCGGACGCAGCGCCACATCTCCAAACCGCGGCCCGGGAGCTGAGTCTGGCGCATAAGCCCGGTATTCGTGGTTCATCTTTGAGGCCGCTTTCATGCGGAGTTCATCCCCGTTAAGCTCATCAAAGCTGGACTGCGCGATCGTAGAGTTGACGCTGAGGACTGGGATCGTGATGCCATCCAGAATCGAACCATCAATCGGGCTCTTCGTAAGGTTGCCTTCCTCCAGTGTTTCGAAGGGCGAGTATGTAATCAAAATCCCAGAGGCCCCTGCTTGCTGAGCCAAAACGGCCCGCGTAGCAGCAGAGCACTGCTCGCTCTTGACCACTACGAAGTCCCCTGTCTTGACTTGCGCGTAGTCTTCCGGCTTACAGCCATATATCGTCTCGTAACTACCTCCCTTGAGTGTCGTCATTGAAGCCTTCTCCGGCACCTTTACCCCGCTGTGATTCAGGGCTTCGTAGTATGAGGTCCTGGCATCCTGATAATCCGACAAATCGGTGTAAACGATCTCCACTTTCGACAAGCGTTCCCTATCGTCAACCGCCGCGACCGAAGCGACCCCGGGTGCCATCGCAGGCGAGCTGGCCCCATAGTATCGGGAGCTCCCACGCTTCGCACCGCTTCCCGCTGCCGCCACGATGACGACGCCGTTGGCGACGGCGTTGGCGGCGGCCACCGCGTCTGGGTCGGTTTCACGGCCATCGACCGAAGCGAAGGACAGGTTGGCCACATCCATACGGTTTTCTAAGGCCCAGTCGATGGCCTCAGTGCTATGCGTGGTCACTCCGGTGCAACCAAAGATCCGCACCGCATACAGCTCGGCCTCCGGCGCGGTGCCAGGTGCGACCTTGAACTCGTAGCTATGGGTCTTCTCGTCGAACGGGCCGTCGTAGGTCTTTCCCGTGGCGAGGACGCCGGTGCCGCCGATCGTAGCCGCGACGTGCGTGCCGTGCCCATCGTCATAGCAGTCGATAGGGTTAGCATCAGGCCTGCGGGTGGCATCGGTGCCGTCGTAGGCATCGCCGACGAGATCAGTCCCACCTTTGACACGCGTGCTAGCGAAGTACGGGGTTGGGTCAGCGGTTTTCGCTGCCGCCTGGAAAGCCTCAAGAGTGCCCTCGCCTCCGAAGGTCGCGTGGGTGTAATCGATGCCACTATCCAAAACCGCGACCTTGATGCCCTTCCCGGTGTACTTTCCGTCCCCACCCCACACGGCCGGAGCACCCACCGCAGGCACTGACGACGCACTAGAGCGGCGGCTGTAAGGGAGCTCGTGCAGCTTCTTGACCCCCGGAAGCTCACGAACCCTTGGGACATGTGCACCCTCCAGCGTCACACGAACAGCGTTGATAGCCCAAAACAACTGGCCATGCACGGTGCCACCGTTAGCCTCGACGAACCGCACCACCTCTGCCTGCTCCGCCTGGAGATTAGCCTTCACCTCCGCGATCTGCGCGTCAGTAAGGTGCGCCTCAGGGTCTCCAGTGGTCTTCTTTGCCGCTGCCTCAACCAACGCCAAGGGCTGGCCGGAGAGTTCCACGAAGAACGTCGCCGGCCCAGACTGATACTTCGCCAAAAAGCGTCGAGCCTCAGCCGCTGCGTTTCCCAGCGACTCAGCAGTCACCACCGGTTCCTCAGTTGGCCCGTCTGCGCGAGATACCCCGATCGGCAGCAGCATCGCGATTGCCGTCAACCCGACGGCCCAGATTCGTCGCATGTACTTCCCCCTATCTCATACTTAGCTACCATGAACTAAGCGGCCTGTCCCGCTATTTTCACCGCACTGGCGGGCGGTGTTCATCGTCGGCGCGGGTTATGGTTGCGGATAAGATGAACGCCACCCCGGCGAGAACTCGGATTCCTCGCATGCCTGATCCCTTCCAGTAACCCAATGCGGCAAACCTAACCAACCGACTTCAGAAGTTCCAGATACCTCGAGCCATCTTTTCAGACATCGAAGCCTGAGAAGACAAAATGTCCCCAAGGTGAACCCGGGAGAGACAACTTTAGTTACCACTACCGATTCAGCTCGGCAGCCCCGCAGCTGGCTCCCGGGACGCGCCAACGGCTCTAACCGCTTGATCGAAGCGACCGATCGGCCTGAGGCGCCCAATACGTGACCCTCCGGCGCTACAGTCCCTGACGGACTCACCGTAGAGGTCGGTGCCGCTCTGGGGAACCTATAGATTCACCGTCGGGGACGGAACGGCCGTGAGTGACAGCTGGGCAAGGCTTGCGAACATCAGCGCCTCTTTTATATCCCCGTGGGCTTGTCCGCGCCCATTACCAGGCGTTCCACCCGCCTGGAAGGGCTCCTCGTTCGTACCCGGCACAGAGCAGCTATTGGTCTCCCACCGGCGCCAAGTGCGCCACTCGAACCCTGCGCGTACGTACGAAGCCCGGTCGTCTATCGGTAGCAGCTGCTGCCGCAAGCTGGGCTTTGAAACTCCACGCGCAAAACACCATCCTTTGGGCCCTGACAGTCCTAGAAACAAGTTGTCCCCCGAGACGAATCTCGGGGGACAATCGCTAGCTCACATCACTTACCGGTATTTGGTGGACCGGGGCGAACCGGTGGCGGCGTCGGCTTGATCGGCTGCTTCGGCGACGGCGTCACGGTCGGGACCGCGGTTGGCGTCGGCGACGGCGGGGCCGGATCTGCTGTGGGTGGCGGGGTCGGGGCCACGGTGGGTGTCGGCGACGGGACGTCCCCGTAGCGCACTTCGCCGGTGAGGGCTTCCGAAACCCCAGCGAGGTTGTCGAGGACGACAACCATGTAGCCGAGCGGCTTCTGGTCTGCGGCCGCCGCGGGATCGACGGTGATGTCTAGGGGCAGCACACCGCCGGCCGGGGCGTCCTGCTCAATGCCGTCGGTGAAGGGACGCTTGGTGATGTCGTAGGTCGCGCTCTGATCGATCACGTCGTCGCCGTTATACAGGTCATTGCCACCGCTAGCGATGGCGGTATAGGTGAACCTGCCCGTCACACCAACCGCATCGGCAGGGATGATCATGACGACCGTGGCCGAGTCCGTGGGCGCGAGCGCGCGCAGACTCGTGGCGGTTATCCGGGTGGGATCGTTACTGGGCTTGTGCAGATCCACCAGGAACATCTCCGGGACACCATTGGCGTCATCGGTCAGCACCTCGCCAGCGTCCGTGGTTGCCAGCGACCAGTCGGGCGTACCGTCGTTGTTGTTGTCGATCACAACGTCATATTCATTGAGGGCCGCGTTAGAGAAACGCTTGTGCATGTTCACAGCGAAGGCGAGATACTTTATGCCCTGACTCTCGATGGTCGCCGCGCCGACGTTCGCGATGTCGACACCTGCATCCTTGGCATCGTCGACGTCCTTCGGGTCGGTCAACCCCCAAGTGAACAGCACCGTTCCGGTAGCCGCGCCTGGATTCGTGACGTTGATCCGAGAGGAGGTCGCCCCTGTGGGCTCGGATGCCGCCGTCGCCTTGTTGTCGACGCGCGGGATGAGCAGGAAGGGGACGTTGAGGTCGACGCCGTCGCTGTCGAACGCGACCGTGCCCGACACCTCGTGGAACGCGGGAGACGAACTCGAATCGAAGCTGGTCGGAATGTCGGACGCGTTAACGGTCAAGGTCACCTGAACGTCCTTGGTCTTGCCAGCCGGGACCGTGATGCTGGACTCGCTCAAAGTGATCTTGCCCGGCTTCGACGCCCCGCTTAGGGAGGACGAGGCCTTGTAAGTCACGTCTTGGGTGCCTTTGTTGACCAAGGTGATGGTGCTGGTCTTCTCAAAGGTGCCATTGAAGTCAGCAACCCCGAAGCTGAGGACGCTGTCCCGAATGGTGGCGCCGGCCGCAGTCGTCGAGCTATCGCCGAATGCCACGACCTCAGTGTTGGTGGCCGCACGGGAATCGACGGCACCGCCGCCGAGAGACGTCTTGTAGTCCAACAGCTTGCCGGTGCTCGCGGTGGAAACCAGAGACGCACTGATCTCTTCTGCGGTCCAACCGGGGTGGGCCTGACGAGACAGAGCGGCAACGCCTGCGGCGTGCGGGGTGGCCATCGACGTTCCAGACTTCAGATTGGCCCCGGACCCTGTGCCCACGGCGGCCGAGACGATCGAGACGCCCGGGGCGGACATGCTAGGACGCAGCGCCGAGTCGCCAGAACGAGCACCGGAGGACGTGAAATTGGCGTAGCCGCGGTAAGCGGGGTTGGGAATGTCCCTGCCCGCAAGGGTGATCTCCTGCCCATCGGCCGCGAGCAGGGTATCCGCGTCCTTGAGGCTGACGCCCAGGAACGGCGTGGTGACGTCATACAGGGTGTTGTCGTCGGGGTTTTTGCTGATCGTGCCCTCAAACGGTGGGAGGCCCTCAGAGGAGTTGATCATGATCGAACCAATCGCCCCGGCCTTCTGGGCGAAGATCGCCCGAGCCACGCGCGCGCAGTCACCGCGGACGGTGACGACAATCGAGTCCGCTGGCAGGCCCGCGTACTCGGCGGGATCACAACCGGTGGAGACGGAGCCGTCGGCCTTGGCTAGCACTCTGATGGTGCCCTTGGCCGGCAGCTTCGCACCGTTAGCATTGATGGCCGTCAAGGTTTTGCCGGCAGCGGTGATCTCAGCGCCGGGGAAATTCTTCGTCGCGTCCACCGCGGACACGGAAACGACGCCGGCACCAACCGAGGGTGAACTGACGAGGTACGGCTCGTGGCCAGCGTTGCCTGCGGCGGAGACTACAACGACCCCGTTGGCGACGGCGTTCGTGGCCGCGATCGAGTCGGCTTCATTCACGAAGCCGTAGTCGGAACCCAACGAGAGGTTGATGACATCCATCTTGTTCTTGACGGCCCAGTCGATGGCCTCGGTGGTCAAGCTGGTACCGCCCTTGCAGCCAAATACCTTCACGGCGTAGAGATCTACCTCCGGTGCCACGCCCGGCCCAACCTTGAATTCCTTGGAGTGGGTGTTCTCGTCGAAGGGACCGGCGTACGTCTTCCCATCGGCCGCTACACCAGAGCCACCGAGGGTCGCGGCGACATGCGTGCCATGCCCAGCCGTCGCGCAGTCGATCGGGTTGGCATCGGGCTTGCGCGTGGCCTCAGTGCCGTTATAAGCGTCGCCCGCGAGGTCAATGCCGCCCTTGACGCGCGTCGTCGCGTAGTAAGGGGCAGCATCCGAGGTTGCGGTCGCCGCATTGAAGGCGTCGACCGTCCCCTCGCCACCGAACGTGGCGTGCGTATAGTCAACGCCCGTGTCGATCACCGCGGCTTTGACGCCCTTGCCGGTGTACTTGTTGCCACCGACTCCGGCCCACACGCCTGGCGCTCCGACCTCGGGCACCCCATTGAGATTCTCACGCTCGTACACGGGCGCTTCATGGATGCTCTTGACGTGCTCGATCTTGGCTAGCTCGGGGAGCTTGGAAACGTCGACGGTGACGCGAACCGCATTGATCGCCGAGTGCATCTCGTAGCCGACACTTCCGCCATTGGCCTTCACGAACTTAATGACGGCGGCCTGCTCCTGCTCTACCGCATCCTCGATCTTCGAGGCTTCGGTGTCGGATAGGACCGTGTCCTTGCTGCCGGTGCTGGTCTTCGTCTCCGCCTCAACGACGGCGACCGGCTTGGCCTCCAACTCGACGATGACGGTCACGTTGCCGGTCTTGCCGCCCGCCAGATGGTCCGCCGCCGAGGCGGGGGCCGAAGTCGGCTTGTACTTGCCGGCCTGCTCAATGAGGGAGGTGCCGTCGTTGGCGCCCC
>CAMCJC010000078.1 GCA_945875065.1 uncultured Propionibacteriaceae bacterium
CGGCTCAGCTCGGTCGTGGCGTCAAGGTGCGCGAACGTCGTCGCGGGGGCGGGGTCGGTGTAGTCGTCGGCGGGCACATAGATGGCCTGCATCGACGTGATCGAGTGGCCACGCGTCGAGGTGATGCGCTCCTGCAACTGACCCATCTCGTCCGCCAGGTTCGGCTGGTAGCCCACCGCGGAGGGCATGCGGCCGAGCAGCGTTGAGACCTCGGAGCCGGCCTGGGTGAACCGGAAGATGTTATCGATGAACAACAGCACGTCCTGGTTCTGGACGTCGCGGAAGTACTCCGCCATCGTCAGCGCCGACAGCGCGACGCGCAGACGTGTGCCCGGCGGCTCGTCCATCTGGCCGAACACGAGGGCGGTGTCCTTGAGGACGCCCGCCTCCTCCATCTCGTTGATGAGGTCGTTGCCTTCGCGGGTCCGCTCCCCCACGCCGGCGAACACCGAGGTGCCACCGAAGTTATGGGCGATGCGGTAGATCATCTCCTGGATGAGGACGGTCTTGCCGACACCGGCCCCGCCAAACAGGCCGATCTTGCCGCCCTTGACGTACGGGGTCAGCAGGTCGAGTACCTTGATGCCGGTCTCCAGCATCTCGGTGCGGGATTCCAGCGCGTCGAACTCCGGGGCCGGCCGGTGAATCGGCCACCGCTCGGTGATCTGAATGCTGTTCGGGTCGACGTTCAAGACGTCACCGGTCACGTTCCACACGTGGCCCTTCGTGATGTCACCGACGGGAACGGAGATCGGGGCACCGGTGTCGCGAACCTCAGCACCGCGGCGCATGCCGTCGGTGGGTTTCAAAGCGATGGCGCGGACGAGGTTGTCGCCGATGTGCAGGGCGGTCTCCATCGTCATGGTGCGCTTGGTGCCCATGACTTCGGTCTGGACCAGCAAGGCGTTACCGATCTCGGGGATCTGGTCAGCCGCGAACTCAACATCCACGACGGGGCCGATGACCCGGGCGACGCGGCCCACGCCCGCGACGGTCGGGGTAGCTGCAGTGGCAGTCATAGTCTTTCCTTATTCGTTATCCGGCTGACTCGGACAGCGCCGCGGCGCCACCGACGATTTCAGTGATTTCCTGGGTGATCTCCGCCTGGCGCGCCTGGTTCGCCTCACGGGTTAGGCGCTCGATCAACTGTTGTGCGTTGTCCGTGGCCGACTTCATGGCTCGCTGCCGGCTCGCCAGCTCGGAGGCGCTGGACTGCAGCAGAGCCGTGAAGATGCGGTTCGCTACGTACATCGGCAGAACGTTGTCTAGCACCTTCTGCGGCGATGGCTCGAACTCGTAGTAGGGCAAGTAGTCCAAGTCGTCGCCCTCAGGGTCGTCGGAATCTTCGACGACGAGCGGCAGCAACCTAACTGCGTTCGCCTCCTGCGTCAGCATCGAGACGAACCGTGTGCCTACCACGTGAATCTGGTCGACGCCGCCGTCCTCGTAAGGCGCCAGGAACTTGGAGATCAGCACGTCGGCGATCTCCTTGGCGTGCCGGTACTCCGGGGCGGTGGAGAAGCCAGTCCAGCTTTGCTCGATCGGGCGCTTGCGGAACTCGAAGTAGCCGACGCCACGGTTGCCGGTCAGGTACTGCACAACCTCCTGCCCCTCTCCAACGAGCTTCGCGTGTAGGTGCTCCGCCGTGCGAATCACGTTCGCCGAGTAGGCTCCGGCCAGCCCCCGGTCACCCGTGATGACCAGCATCGCCGAGCGGCGGGGCGGCTGCACGTCCTCCAACAGCGGGTGCTCGATGACGTCCGAGTATGTCGCCAGCGCGGAGACCGCGTGGGTCAGAGCCTCGGTATAGGGCAGGGCGGCCCGCGCCGCTTGCTGTGCCTTGATGATGCGGGAGGCTGCGATCAGCTCCATAGCGCGCGTGATCTTCTTCGTCGTCGCGACGGAGTTTCGGCGCTGCCTCAGTTCCCGCAGGCTGCTACCCATATCAACCCCGGCTCTTGCGGACGATCGTCTCCTGACCGATCTCGGCCTCGTCCATCGGCGCGAAGTCCTCGCGGCCCAGCATGAGGCCCTCGGAGGTCCTGAAGACGTTCTTGAACTCACCCAGCGCCTTCAGCGTCGCTTCCTTGAGGTCGTCGCCGAAGACCTTGCTGGAGGCGATACTCGAAAGGACGTCGGTGTGGTGCCCCAGGTAGTCGAGGAACTCTTGCTCGAAGCGGAGCACATCTTGCACCGGGACCTCGTCGAAGTGACCCTCGACGCCGCACCAGACGGAGATGACCTGCTGTTCAACCGGGTACGGCGCGTACTGCCCTTGCCGGAGCAACTCTACGAGCCGGGCACCGCGGTCCAGCTGCTGGCGGGAAGCCGCGTCCAGGTCGGAGGCGAACATGGCAAAGGCCTGCATGTCGCGGTACTGGGCGAGGTTGATCTTGAGGGACCCGGCAACTGATTTCATAGCCTTGATTTGCGCGGCGCCGCCGACCCGCGAGACCGAGATGCCGACATCGATCGCCGGGCGCTGATTCGCGTTGAACAGGTCGGACTGAAGGAAGATTTGGCCGTCGGTGATCGAGATCACGTTGGTTGGGATGTAGGCGGACACGTCGTTCGCCTTGGTCTCGATGATCGGCAGCCCGGTCATCGAGCCGCCGCCCAACTCGGCTGAGAGCTTCGCGCAGCGCTCCAGCAGACGCGAGTGGAGGTAGAAGACGTCACCGGGATACGCCTCGCGGCCCGGAGGGCGACGCAGCAGGAGGGACATAGCACGGTACGCCTCAGCCTGCTTGGTGAGATCGTCGAAGACGATCAGGACGTGCTTGCCTTCGTACATCCAGTGCTGACCGATGGCCGAGCCGGTGTACGGGGCAATGTACTTGTAGCCCGCCGGATCGGAGGCAGGGGCGTGGACGATGGTGGTGTACTCCATCGCTCCAGCCGCTTCGAGGGTGCCACGCACCTCCGCCACGGTGGAGCCTTTCTGGCCGATCGCGACATAGATGCAACGAACCTGCTGCGTCGGATCGCCGGTCTCCCAGTTGGTCTTTTGATTGATGATCGTGTCGATCGCGATGGCGGTCTTGCCGGTCTTGCGGTCGCCGATGATCAACTGGCGCTGGCCACGACCGATGGGGGTCATGGCGTCGATCGCCTTCAGACCGGTCTGAAGCGGCTCGCGGACCTCCTGGCGATCCATGACGCCAGCCGCCTGGAGTTCTAGGGCGCGCCGCCCCACCAGGTCCTTGATTTCGCCGAGCCCGTCGATGGGGTTGCCCATCGCGTCCACGACGCGGCCGAGGTAGCCGTCGCCGACGGGGACCGACAGGACCTCGCCCGTGCCGTGCACGACCGAACCCTCGTCGATGCCGTCGGAATCGCCGAGGACGACGACGCCGATCTCACGCTCTTCGAGGTTGAGGGCGATACCCATGGTGCCGTTAGCAAAACGCAACAGCTCGTTCGCCATCGCCGAGGGCAGGCCCTCGACACGCGCGATGCCGTCGCCGGAGGTGACGACGACGCCAACCTCGGTCTTGCTGGCAGCGGCCGGCTGATACGAGGAGACGAACTCGTCCAGCGCGCTGCGGATCTCGTCCGGACTGATGGTGAGTTCACCCATTGCGTCCTACTTTCCTAGCTTCATGTTCAGTTCAGGAGTCGTCGCGCATCATTGAGGCGCGCGGCGATGGTGGATTCGTAGACCTCGGAGCCCAGGGCGACACTCATACCGCCGAGCACGTTCGGGTCTACTTCGAACTGGAGGAACACCCTTCCGCCGACCTGGGCTTCGAGCGCGTTCCGCAGCCGAGCGATCCGGCCGACGTCGAGGGGTCTCGCGACCGTCACCCGCGCGATCGTTTCGCGTGCCAGCTCGGCCGCTAGCCCGAGGTAGGCCCGCAGCGTCAAAGCAACTGTGCGGCTTCGGGCGGCCGTGGCGCGGCTAGCCAACAGCGCGGCGACCGGGGTCACCTTCCCGGTGACCAGCCTGGCGATCAGCGCGCGACGATCCGCCAGGGACCGGCCACGGTTCCGCAGCGCGTCGGCCAGCTCCGGGGAGCCATCAATCGTTGCGGCCAGCTGAGTGAGCTCCTCCTGGACGCTCTCCAGCTTCCCGGCGTCTCGGGCTGTGCGCAGCAGGCCGCGCACGCCTTGGCGTTCGATCGCATCGACCAGGACCCGGGCGCTCGGCCAAGCCTTGCCGGCGATCTCACCAACGATCGTCACAGCGTTTACCGACAGCCGCCCGCTGAACAAACGGTTGGCGAGCGCCTGCCGGTCGGCTGCCGAGGCCGACGGATCGGACAGGGCACGGCGCAGCGGGGGCTGTTCCTCAAGCAAATCGACGACGGCGAACAGCTCGCCCGCCGCCTGCTCGTCGACGCGGGTGGCGTCGGCGGTCACGTCGAAGGAGCTGAGGGCGACGTCGTGAGACTTCATCGCGTCTTACCCGCCGCTTCGAGTTCGTCGAGGAAACGGTCGACGGTCCGATTGGCGCGCTCGTCGTCGGCCAGGGACTCACCGACGATCTTCCCAGCGAGCGTCGTGGCTAGGCCACCGATCTCGCCGCGGAGCTCCGTCATCAACTGGGTCCGCTCGGCCTCCAGCTGAGCGCGCCCCGAGGCGAGAATCCGATCGGACTCCTTGGTCGCCTTTTCTCGGGCCTCAGCTAGCAGCTGGGCTCCGGCGTTCTTCGCTTCCTCTCGGATCTTGGCGGCCTCCTCACGGGCCGAGCTCAACTGCTCGTTGTACTCAGCCAGCGCGGCCTTGGCCTCAGCCTCGGCCTGCTCGGCACGGTTCAGGCCACCCTCGATCCGCTGGTACCGCTCGTCATACAGCTTCTCGAAGGCCGGGACGACGGCCTTCCACATGACGAGGAACACCAGCAGCATCAAGATGATGCCGACGATGACCTCAGAGAGATGATGGGGCAGAAGGGGTCCGAGGTCGATTCCGGACTCAAGCAACGCCCCTGCAACGGGGACCACGCCGAACCCTGTCAGCGCAGCACGAATGCGAGGGCGATGGCGATGATGGCCAGCGCCTCGACCACGGCAAAGCCGATGAAGGCGGTGCTCATCATGGCGCCGCGAGCCTCAGGCTGACGGGCGGTGCCGTTGATGACGGACGCGAAGATCCAGGCCACGCCCAGGGCCGGGGCGATGGTGGCGATCGCGTAACCGATCATGTTGAGCGAGCCATTGATTTCCAGGAGGGACAGCATGGTTTTCCTTTCGGATGGCTCCCGGCCGACTTGGTCCGGGAGTCGGTTTTTCGATCAGTGCGCCTCGGCGACCGAGGTGGACACGTACTGAGCGGTAAGAACGGTGAAGATGTAGGCCTGGAGGGCACCGATGAACAGTTCCAGGAACAAAATGGCGAAGCTGAACAGAACCGAGACAGCCCCCGAAACGTTGAAGACGGGGTTACCGGCGTAGGTCAGCAGGAACGACCCGCCCACGACGAACACGAGCACGACAAGGTGTCCGGCGAACATGTTGGCGAACAGACGCAGGGCGAGCGTGACTGGGCGGGTGACGAACGTCGCGAGGAACTCGAGCGGGATGATCAGCCACAGGAGGTACCACGGAACGCCCTCAGGGATGAGCGCCTTCTTGAGGAATCCGATGCCGAACTTGTGGAAGCCCGCACCGACGTAGACGCACCACGACAGGAACGCCAAGCCGTAAGCGAAGCCGACGTTGCTGAAAGTCGGCAGCATGAAGACGAAAAACTCACCGAACCAGTTGTTGATGAGCAGGAACGAGAACAGTCCCAGGAGATACGGCAGGAACTTCTTGTAATCCTGGTGCAGGATGTCGCGCGCGATGCCGTTGCGGACGAACTCGTAGATGTACTCGGCGAAGAACTGTCCCTTGGAGGGTTTCAGCTTAAGCCTGCGGGAGGCGAGCCACCACAGGCCGACAACCAACAGTGCGCCGATGACCGCCTGCCAGAACGGCTTGTTCATCCAGACGGGCGTGCCGGGGATGACGGGGACATCGAAGATGAAGTCGTTCACGCTCGGCGGGGTGTAACCACCGCCGCCTTCCGTCGGAAGAGCCCAAGGGATCACGCGTCAACTCCCGTATCTTTTGATGATCATGTAGATGCTGGCGGCAAGACCCACTATCAGGCCCAGCGGCAACAGCCACGAGGTCTTCCAGTGCTGGTCTCCAAGCCAACCGAGCCCGCCATAGAAGAGCAGCCCGGCAAGAATGTAACTGAGCACAACCATGCCGTCCTCGGTACCGCCACGGTGCGCAGGCTTGTCCTCAGTCGGTGGTTTGGTGCCCATGTCGGGTCAGAGCCTAGCGGAAATCGCGCCCCGTGACACACCAAACGTTCACGGCGAACTCACTCGTCGTGAACGTCGTAGATCGGCACCCGCTGTCGGCTGGCGACGAGGACCACGCCGGTTGTCCAGGCGATGACCGTAACGACGACAGCGACGGCCATCCAGCGAGCGTCGATCAATGATCCAAGCCTCGGGTGTCCGAGAACAAGCCACATCCCGGCGCCTATCCCGACGACGCGGATCGCGTAGCTGGCAAGGACCACGCCTAACCCGGCCACTGGGTCGAGCTCGCAGGCGATGATCTCGATCGCCTGCCCCACGGAGAAAAAGATGACCGCGGCTGCGAAGCCCAGACAGGCACCCGCCAGCGCTGCCCTTCCAGCCACGGCGAAGGCCAAGGCACAAGCCCCGACCCCGAAGGCATGGCCAGCGGCGAGCCCGCCGATCATCATCTGGCGGGCTCGCCGCGTCGCCCCCGTGACTCGGCGTTCAGCTCTCGGTCGCATCCTTTGCCCTCCCCCTCATCCAGGTGGCCAAGACCATGCCGAGCGTCGCCAGGCCCAACACCCACCACGTAATGGGATAGTTCAGCAGCACGGTGCACACCAGGCCGCCCGCGACGATGATCGTCCAGCCGTACAGGATGAAGACCGAGCCGCGGTGTGAGTGGCCACGTGCCATCAGACGGTGGTGCAGGTGCTGCTTGTCGGCGACGTACCAGTGCTGTCCCCGGGCCGTGCGCCTGATGTATGCGAGCACCAAGTCGATCATCGGTAGCACGAGCGTTGCGAACGGCAGCAGGATCGGCAGCACGGCTGGCCAGACGTCGTCGCTGCGGTCGCTGAGCGCGCTCGGGTCGGCCTGGCCCGTGAAAGAGATCGCGCTCATCGCCATGAGCAACCCGAGGAGCATCGCGCCGGAATCTCCCATGAACATCCGCGCCGGCTGATAGTTGTGCCCCAAGAACCCGAGACAGATGCCAACGGTAGCGGCCGTGAGCAGGCTCGCGGTCGTCGCACGGCTCAACTCCTGCTCGTAGGCCAGCACGTACGAGTAGGCAAAGAACGCGCCGGCCCCGATGGCTACGACGCCGGCAGCCAACCCATCGAGCCCGTCAACGAAGTTGACGGCGTTCACACAGAGTGCGATGAAAAAAACTGTGATGAGGATGGAGGTCGCATCGTCGAGCGTTATCACGGCGTTGGGCAGCGGGATCCAGAAGATGCGCACCCCCCCAAGCACCGCGACCCCGGCGGCCAGCACCTGCCCGCCAAACTTGACCAAGGCCGGGAGATCAAACATGTCATCGAAGACCCCGACCAGGCAGATGACGCCGGCGGCGGCGAGTACCGCCACCGCGTCGTGCCCAACCGTGGCGAAGCGCGAGAGGAACGGCATCTGCACGGCCAGCAGCAGGCTGACAGCGAACCCACCGAGCATCGCGAGCCCGCCGAAATACGGTACGGGACGGGTGTGGACATCGCGGGTCCGCACGAGAGCGAGCACCCCCCACCTCGTCGCGAGCTGGCGACACAGCCCGGCCAGCAGATAAGTGGTTGCCGTCGCTACTAGCAACACCAGCAGGTATTCGCGCATCGAGCTACGCCTGAATACCCGGGATGACCGCCTTCAGGTCCTCGACAGGAATGGCACCCGCTCTAACGACCCGTCCCTCGGGCACGGCCGTGAAATCGACGATCGTGGACGGCTCACCTCCAGGTGCCTCGCCGGCATCAAGGTAGACGGCAACGCTGTCTTGCAGCATGTCCTTGGCCGCCGCGGCGGTGGTGGCGGCCGCCTGGCCGGACACGTTCGCCGAACTGACCGCGAGGGGACCGGTACGTCGCAGGAGATCGCGGGCGCCGTCGTGATCCGGCACTCGGACGGCTATGGTGCCATCCGCATCGCCAAGGTCCATCTTTAAGGAACTTTGGGCCTTGAGAATGACGGTGAGGGCACCGGGCCAGAAGCGTTCGATCAGAGCATCGACCGCCTCGGGGATTCGAGCTGTAAGGGCACGGAGCATAGAGGCCTCGGCGATGAGCACGGGGGCGGGCATGTCGCGTCCCCGCTGCTTGGCAGCCAATAGCCGGGCGACGGCGTCGACATCGAAGGCGGCGACGCCAATGCCGTAGACGGTGTCCGTGGGCAAGACGATGCATTCGCCCCTAAGCACCGCGCGCCTGGCGGCCTCAAGGCCCTCCGCACCGAGGGGAAACAGCTGCGACCCGGTTTCACTCACCGGTCAATCCTGCCACGAATGGCCAGGAGGTGTCGGGGCCGCCCGGCCAGGTCCACGACGGTGCGCGCCCCCTCGAAGTCGGGGGCGCCGAATAGGTTTCGCACTTGGTCGGCGTGCGACTCGTCATGCTCGACTGCGACCAGGCCCCCGGATACCAAGAGGCGCCTCGCGACTTGGTGCACGACCCGGATGGCCTCCAACCCATCGATGCCGGCGAACAGCGCCTCGTCGGGGTCGCGCGTGACCTCGGGCGGCAGCCGCTCGCGCAGCGTCTCGGGTACGTAAGGCGGGTTGGCGACCACGACGTCGACTGTGCCGTCAAGCTCGTGACAGGCACCAGCCATGTCGCCGAGCACACAAGTCACGTCTAAGCCGTCCAGATTCCGCTGCAGCCACGGCCAGGCGGTCTCCGATCGCTCGACGGCGTAGATCTCCAGGCCGCCCCGCTCCGTGGCGAGGCTTCGGGAGATGGCCCCGGAGCCGGCGCACAGCTCGACGACGCGGAAGCGCACCCGATCGCGGCTAGCCAGGAAGTCCAGGACCTCGTCGACGAGCAGCTCAGTTTCCGGGCGAGGGATGAACACTCCCGGCCCGACCGCGAGGATTTCGTAGCGGAATGGCGCCTCGCCCGTGATGTGCTGCAGCGGTTCCCCCGCGATGCGGCGCGCCGCCAACTCGGCGACACGCATCTGCTCCTCGCGCGTCGCTTCCTTCAGAACCAGCTGGGACGCGTCGCAGTCGAGGGCGTGCGTCACCAGCCAGCGGGCATCGGCGGCCGGGGTCGTGATGCCGGCGGCAGCGAGTTGCTCGACCAGATCAAGAACCAGTTCCCACGCGCGCACGAAACTCACT
>CAMCJC010000079.1 GCA_945875065.1 uncultured Propionibacteriaceae bacterium
CGAAGGTCGCGTGGACTGCCCGGGTCTCGTGTTCGTTGCAGGTCAGCAAGACGACGCGCGGCAAGTCAGGAACGACAACTCCCCGCTGCCCGGTCACGAGCGCCGTGCTGCGGGCATGCTTCAGTTCCGGGGGCGTTTGGAACTTGGGTGTTCCCACTGGGCCCTCGAACCACACCTGCCGCTCGATGCCGGCGCGCTTGTTGGCCGTGATGCAGAACTTGAAGCCCGTGCCTACGGCCGCCTCGTCCACCGCGTCCTGCAATCTGTTTAGCGACCTGTTGGCGGTGGCGCTGCCCGGCTCCTCCATGGGGGACAGCGTGCGCTGGATGGTGCCCACGGTGACTTGGTTCGAGGCGTCCAGCAGCTCGATGATGCGCAGCAGGTTCTCGCGTTCGCGCGGCTTCAGCTTCAAGCTCGCGGCGAATCGTCGGGCGAAGTACTTCGAAAGGGCCATCGCGCTGCCTCCTCCGTTGGCGGCTGACAGACCTAAGGTTAGCACAGGGTCGTGTCTGAAGTGTCTGATTAACGTCTGAATAACCGCAGTTCCAGTATAAGTCCTTGTCAGAGTAACTTTGTGTGCCACTGATGGGGTGAATGCATTTGGTAGTCCGGGACTCGTGGGTGGCTCTGCGAGATGATGACACCCGCCGAAGACGGCTAGGACTCCCCGACCTGCTGCCGCCGCACCGGGATCGCGCTCAGCTCCTCGGTTCCAGTGGGCTCTCCCGCAGTCGGCGCGGCACTGGGCCGGCCCGCTCCTGGTCTTGCCTCTGCGTCGAATGGGTGGTGCCATAGGTTATGGCGACGGTGAAGGTCGCGTCGGTTGTGAGGGAGGACGCATGGTCGACCTGATTCCACTGCTGGCTTTCGTTGCTGGCGGACTGTCTCAGCTACTGCTCTGCCTGAAACTGAGGGGCACTCGCGAGAAAGGCGTGGCGTCGCCGCTGCGTCGCCCGCTGCTCCTGGGCGCAGGCATCGCCGTCGTGGCTTTGCCCTACGTGACCTACCTGCTGGTCCAAGAGCCCGACGTGCGGGACTTCTACGCCTCCGCCTGGTTCGTGCCGCTCGTTGTGCTGGGCGCGATGGCGCTGTGGCTCGCCTGGCTGCTGCGCCAACCGACTTTTTCCACTAGGACCTACTCAGCCGCGAGGTAGAGCCCCCTGGCCGCTGCGGCACCGTCTCCCGGGCGACGCCGCGGCGGCTGTCGCCACGCGGGTGGTCCGGCTCGCCGGCGCCGACCTCCTATGCGACCCAGCCGGTGAAGGGCTGGAACCCTTCGCCGGCCAGGCACTTGACCAGCCCCTCCACGACCTCCCCAGCTCGGTCGCCATCGGCCCCTGGCAAGGCTTTTAGCGCCTCGACGTCGACCCGCCCCGCTAGCGACCAGTACAACACCGCTTGGCGCCAGGCGTAGGCCGCGTTCTTGATGGTCGCGAGGGGCCGGGCCTGCCGGGATGCCACCGCGAGTAGCCGGAACGACCTCCGAGCCGCTTCGATCGCCGCCCAGCCCCAGCCCCGCGTCGGCCGACAGCCCAGTTCCACCAGGGTGATGACGTTGTGCGCCGTGATGACCTGCTGCCGTTCGATGATCTTCCCGTTCCGCGCCACCGACCAAGCCCTGTCCCTGCGGCAGCCGCACAGCCGGTCGAACTCGGTCAGCTCCGGCTCCCCGTTCGCGCCCTTGAACGCGTCGCGCGACGCAGCCACGGCGTCGTAGTCGATTCCGTAGTACCTCTCGTACAGCGACCCCTTCAGATGGCGCGCGGCGAGCTTGCCTGCCTCCACGTACACCGGCGAGAATCGGCCCTCGAAGATGTCTGCCGCCAGTTCCTTCGCCCACGGCAGCCCCTTGTCGGCCGTCAGCGTCCGAAACTCCTCCACCAGGTTGTTTGGCACCAGGGTCCCGGGGAAGTGGTCCAGGTAGAGCGTGCCCAGCCGCAGCGCGCCGGACGTCGACGCCTCGACCCCCACGGGCTCGCCGTGCGCCAGCAGCGCCGCCACCCACGGCAATTCCTTAAGGCGCACCTGGGACTGCAAATGCCACAGCAGTACCGACCTACGACGCCGAAACGCCTTGTAGATCTCGCCTACGAGACGCCGGGCGGCCGGGTCGGGAATACCCCAGCCCACACTCGACGCGCTCAGCTGCGGTACCAACAACGCCAAGGTTTCGGCCGACGGCAGCGTCCCGTCCGCGACGAGGTCCGCCACCTCCGCGACCCGTGCCCGCCCCGCAGCCCGCGCCACCGATGTCGGCAACTCCAGCCCCGACGTCACCGCCGCCAGGTCGTCCACCCCGTCGTCTGGCCGCAGTTCCCGTAGCCGCGACGCGACGACCTGTGCCAGCTCCGCGTGCAACGGCCGCCCCGCAAACTCCCTCTGACTAGCCCGAACGGCCCGACTGCGGGGCGACGACGGCAGCCCCCGCTTCGCCTCGATCGCCGCCAAAGCGTGTCGCACCCGAGGCGACGGCTCCGTCAGCTCGCCCGTGACGACCCGTCGTAACTCCCCGACCAGAATCGGCAGGTTCTCCTTCGGGTTGCGGTACTTGCCGCACCGTCGGGCGGACGCGGCGGCGATGTCGTAGGCACAGACGAGCCCGACGGCAGTGACCCGGTCGTCGTCGCCGATCGACTCGCGGCCGGCCCACGTTTCGACGACCATGTCCGTCAGCGGCAGCCAAACCTTGATCGCCTCCTTTTGCGCGAGCAGACTTCGCCGCGACCTCTTCCGCTCCAGCGCCTGCGCAGCCTCCTCGGCCGTGAGCCGGAACACCTTCGACCCGCGATCCGGCAGCGGCGTCGTCGGGATCGGCGTGAAGTGCAGCCGGTCGGCCAGGGGCGCGATCTCCGCCAGCAGTGCACGGGCACCTTCCTCGTCGCCGAGCCGGATCAATGCGGCGACGGCGAGCAGCGCCCCGTCCTCCGGCAGCGGAACGGCGTACGCGCCGGCGAGGAGCATCCGATCCAGCTCCGCGAGCCCCTCCGGAGTCAGCCATGAAGCGAAGATGCTAGCCAAACTCGGTTCGATGCCGAGGCGGGTCGCGCGCTCGACCTCGTCGGGGCGCAGCGAGGAAGCCGCCTTCGCCCGCCCCGTCGCGAACCCGCCCCGCACGACCTCCGGCGTCACCCAGACCGGCAGCTCTGTCGGCCGCCGCGACCCGACCCGCACCGACCCGTCCGCCATCCCGTTCAGCACCCGCACCCAGGCTGCCATTCGGGCGTGGGCGGCGCGTTCGGCCTCCGGGTCGAGGGCTTGGGCCGCAGCCTGCACCGCCTTGGCGAGCTGGGTAAACGCGTAACTCACGATTGCTCCTTCGACGACGCCGCCAGCCGGCGTGGCAGGTGCTGCCCCTGCGCCCTGCGGGTCCCTAGCCCGCTGCTCTGACTGCTGAGCTACACGCCGTGAAGTCGAGGCTACCCGAGCGCTTCGCACGCGGGGGCGGTCCGCAGGTCGCGTGACGAGCTGTACGGATCCGCGACACCCGGCCGCTGGGAGCGCGAGACGAAATGTCGACAAGCGGGACTACGCGTCACACGACGCGCGGGAACCGGGGCGAGTCGGTCGAATGCGACGCGTTGTACCGCGATTCCGGCGAAGCCAACCCGAGGTCGACCGGTGTTGTCGATTGACAACGCTAGCGACTGCGGCCCATTCTGGGGCAAAGATCGTATGGGGAGCATCCGACGAAGGAGGCCTCATGAACCGCTACGAGATGACCTTCCACGTCGAGCACGTCGACGAGAGCCTCGTGGACCAGCTCATCGACGAGTTCGACGCCACCGTCGGCACCGACCACACCGGCCATGAGTTCGTGACGGTCCTAGGGGAGGGGCCCAGCTTCAATGTTGCCGCCCGTTCCACGGTGACCAAGTTGCAGGCGCGTGGTCTGTGTCTGAAGCGTCTAGTCCCGGACCTGGCCAACCGTTCCGAGATCGCCGCGCGCCTCGGGGTCACTCGTCAGGCGGTGCAGAACTGGACCGCCGGCAAGCGCCAGGGCGATTTCCCGAAGGCGATCAATCCCGTCGGCGGTGGGGTCTGGTTCTGGCGCGACGTCTGGGAGTGGGCCACTGCCCACGGGCACGCCGCCACAGTTGACACCGTCTACCCAGCCCAGCAGGAGGTAGACAGTGTCAACGCATGGCTGGGGGCTCGACGGTAGAACCGTTATAGCGCAGTGGATCGCAGCTCGTCTGGGTCGAAGCCGAGTTCGCGCGACGTCGTCGATGTTGTGCGTTGGCTCGTCCCCGCGCCTGATGGCCCCTGCCCGGGCGGCGACGCGATGCGCCCACGCCAGTTCGTCAAGGTGCCAGGCCACGGGACTGCTCCACGAGGGATCGGCTGGGCGGCCCGTCGCTCGGCTCAGCTCCTTCAGCCGTTGCTGAATGTCACGGGGGAGCCGCACGGTAACCACGTTCGAGGCCATGCGATCAGCGTGCGCCGATGTGGTGCTCTAGGCAACCCCTGACAGGTGCTTCAAGGCTGCGCGTTGGCTCAGTGGTGACAGGCCGGGGTGGGCGATAACGAAGGTGCGCACCCACTCGGGGTTGGTGCGGGCGTAGTCGCGTAGGGCCCAGCCGTTGGCTTTTCTGAATCACTTACTCTGCACGGCAGAAAGAAGTGCTTAGACTAGCCGATGGTGCGTAGGCTTCGGGGTTAAAGTTTACCAAGGTGTGTCAATGGTCGGCGGCCTATCGTGGAGCAAAGAGAATATTCAGAAGTTGGCACACCAGAAGCATTGCTCTCTTTAAGGGGCTAGGGCCCTGTGGGTAATTCTCTTAAGAATATTCGAGGTGGGGCATGGACAGTCTAACTCTTACCTCTTCTTGTGTCGCATTGCTTTCAAGAGTGCTGCCGCAAACACTCCAATTACTGCAAGCCAAACCTCTTTGGGTAATGGGCCTGAGAGTGCGGCAGCTCCTCCGCCTATTAACGGAATGCTTGAGAGTAGTATCCAGTATTTTCGACTAGGAGATCCAGAAGCTGAGACGAAGATTCGATATGCCTCTAGCGTCAGTGTAAAGAGTAATACTGCTGCCCCACAGGTCGTGACTTGTGTGGGGGTCATCACCAGCCAGCCGAGGAGGAGGACCGTCGCTAGGGTCAGTAATATGACAACCAGTGCCGAGTGAATGAATTGCCTGGCCCTGGAAGCACTTGACGAACTTAGCTTGCCCATGGTGTTGCGCACCAGGCCGCTCCTGCTGCTAATGCCGCCACGGCACCCTGCAAGCCCCCTTTAATTGCTGCCGGTCCGACGATCCGGATCAACTTTCCGATGACCTCCGCGTACCTGCCCTGCTCGAGCCACGCGCGAATACCGCTCATGAAGCCTTCAAACAGGCTGGCAGGTACTACGAAATTGATCGCGCATCGGGCCCAACTCCCTGATCCGCACGCATGCTCAGATGTTAGGGCTCCCTTGTCTCGACGATCTCTCAGGTAGGGGTTACGGTTGAGCCCGTCGGCGATCTGTTGATACTCGCTAGCAGACTTACCGTCTTCGGTCACTGCCTGGACATTGACTTGCAGAAAGCCGTATTCGTCGGGCAGCAAGTAGCGTTTGAAGATCGTCTGGAGTTCTCGATCTATCTCTTCAAGCTCTGTGTCTGACGCCAGAGTGCTTGTGACATTGGTCCGTGCGTTAGCTGTAGCAGGAGGGATCGTTAATGCGCAGGCTAATAGGAGGACCAGGGTTGCCATCGATCGCTTCATCGCATTCATAACCGGGAGGTGAGGCGGAGGTTAGGGGGGCGTCAATGGGTGGCGTCGTCACGCGGCCCGAAAGCTAATACTTAGAGGCGCATGCACTTAACTATCATCTACGGTTCGCCACCTGGTGCGGTTGAAGGATCGGCTCGTGGACGCGGTTGTGCTTATACGTTGGCCCGTACGCGTACCCACGACCAGACAGGGTCACGGTCGTTCCGTTGGCATTGCTGGCCCTCTAGCAGCTCGAGCCGAACTCCCTCGCGTCACGTCCCAGTTACGACCCGTGCAGTCGCTCCCGCAGGGTATCCAGCACCCTCGCTTCGGCGTCCCGATCAGCTGGCTCTCGTCGCAGCGGGTCCCACACGTTCATGGCTCCCAGCCCCGGCACGACCCACCGTCCCGGTGGCTGCGCAGGCACATCTGTTCCACCGAGGAGCTCCTGGGGCGTCGGCAGGATCATCTCGTTCCCAGCGGCAGCGTACAGGCATCCTGGCAGGCCGCTGAGCTGGTCCAGCGCCTTGGTAGAGAACCGCCGCCGCCAGCGCGCCCGAGAACGATCCTCCTTGCCCCGGTGCTCCAGCGGAACGCCCAGAACGTCACTCCCGAAGGAGACGTCCACCAGGAGGTCCGAACCGGGCTGGAGGTCGCGCACAGCCAGGATCATCGGCCCCACCTGCCGACGACCCAGGCCCAAGCGGATTACCCGCTGACCATGCGTCGCTGCCTCAACCAGCAGGTCACGTACGGTTCCACGGTAGGCCGCCTCTTGGGCCGCCGCGCTGGTGGACCCCCACTGATCAGCCAGGGCGTCGGTCGCGGTAAGGGTCGCTAACCCTGTGGTGCGGCACTCGATCCGCTCCAAAGCGTCCACAGCCTGCGCCAGCACCTCGTCGCGGTTGCAGCCGCGCAAGATCCCAGCGACCACCATTGCCTCACCCCGGTAGTACTTCATGGTCCTGAGACCCATCTCACAGGTGCTTGAGCGCTTCGCGGCGGCTGAGTGGTGACAGGCCGGGGTGATCAGCGACGAAGGTGCGCACCCAGTCGGGGCTGGTACGAGCGTAGTCGCGGAGGGCCCAGCCGATGGCCTTGCGGATGAAGAACTCGGGGTCTTCAAGATTGGCCTCGATAGTGTCGGCCAGCAGCGCGACGTTAGTCGCCGCCTTGTGCTGGAGCTGGCAGATGATCGCGCTGCGACGCACCCACAGGTCCGGGTCCCTCGCCCAGACGCGCATCCGGTCGGCCGCTGCCTGGTCGCCGACCACGACGAGCCCGACGGCGTGCGACGTCTCGTCGACCAGATCCCACCACCTGCCCGTGCGCAGGAAATGTTCGTAGAGTGCGAGGGATTCCAGGCGGTCGGTGTGCGCGGCGGAGTGCTTGGAACGGACGACGGCGAGGGCCGCGTGCCGCTCCTCCCGATGGGTGGCGTCGTCCCAGAGGCGCCGCAGCGTCGCCTCCCAAGTCTCGGCGTCGGACCACCGGGATCCCGACGCCAAGCATCGGCAGCTCGGACTTCAGGTAAGCCTGCTGCTGCTCCGCCCGCTCCGCATCCCCGGCGGCGGCGAGCGCCGCCCGCAGGTCGCAGATGAACGCGGCTCCGTCGTCTAAGTCCGCCATGTCCCCAGTCTCCCAGAGACTCTCCGCGCATCGTGTCATGCCGCCGGATCCCCCCAGGGGGTTGTGCACGAATCGCCGGGCTGGGTGAACGGGCGACGCACAGTCCCTAGCCACGCACACCCCCGTTCACCCCAAACGGCGATTCGTGCCAGAGAAAGGTGGGGTGGTTCCCGCCCGCTCACGAGCTCGCGACGTTCGCCTGATTGCCCAGTAAACTCTCGCCCAATTGCACAGTAGAGACTCGCCCAGTTGCACAGTAGGGCTAGTCAAAAGGGTATTCTGCTGGTCATGGAGTATCGGACCCGCGTCGTCGACGCCGTGCTCGATGAGATGCTCGACGAGCTGCCCGCTGTTGCCATTGAGGGGGCTAAGGGCGTCGGAAAGACGGCGACGGCCGGTCGTCGCGCCCGGACCGTCCTGACCCTCAGCGACCCGCGTTCCCGCGCCAGTGTCACCGCGAACTACGACCTCATCACCCAGGTCCCTGCTCCGGTACTGATCGACGAATGGCAGCTCGAGCCGACCGTCTGGGAGCGGGTGCGCGCCGCCGTCGACGAGGACCCCGCATCCGGTGCGAGATTCCTGCTCGCCGGCTCGGCAGGAATCCCCGCCGGGGTGCGCCTCCACAGCGGTGCCGGGCGGATAGTGCGACTTGTACTGCGCCCGATGGCGCTCTGCGAACGGGGCCTCGAGGCTGGCCCATCGATCTCCCTCGCAGCACTTCACGACGGCGGCGTCACCGTAACGGGAACCTGCTCACTCACCTTGGCGGACTACGTCGACGAGATCCTGCGCTCCGGCCTGCCCGGGATTCGGACCTTGTCAGAGCGCAACCGGGCGCGTCAGCTCGACGGATACATCTCCCGGATCATCGAGCACGACCTGCCGGACAACGGGGTCACGATCCGACGCCCCGCCGCTCTACGCGCCTGGCTGCGCGCCTACGCGGCGGCCACCGCGTCGACTGCCAGCTACAGCAACATTCGCGACGCCGCTACTGCGGGACAGGCGGAGAAGCCGGCCCGCACGACCGTAGACCTCTACCGCGAGCACCTCACGCGCCTGTTCATTCTCGATCCGCTTGACTCCTGGGCGCCTACCTTCACACCGTTGAAGAACCTAGTGGGCGCACCAAAGCACCACCTCGTCGATCCCGCTCTGGCCGCCCGCATCGTCGGAGTCGGCAAACAGGGCCTGCTCCAAGGCGACGGCGACCAGGTCTCTCCGACGACCGCCACTTGGCTAGGGGCGTTGTTCGAGTCACTGGCGGTTCAGTCTGTCCGCGTCTACGCAGACGCCATCGGCGCGCAGGTCGGGCATCGTCGTTGAAACCCCGGACACTCGAGCCACCGCGTTCGAGGTCAAGCTCGCCGACACGATCCAAGACCGCGACGTCCGCCACCTGGTTTGGCTGCGCGACCGGCTGGGGGAGCGGCTGGTGGAGGCGGCCGTGCTGTACGCCGGGCCCTACGCCTATCGGCGGCCCGATGGCGTCGCGGTCATCCCGCTCGCACTGCTTGCGCCATAGCCAGGCCGCGGTACGGCGCGTCACGTGACGCCAGACCCGGCCCGAAACCGCCGGTTTGGACGCCTCGTACTGTCAGACCGCCCTTGGTAGCAGGACAGCGTTTACGCCCTAACGGCCACTGAACTGTGCGGCCCGCCTCCTGTGACGAGGGGCGCCGCTGCGCACTTGGCATCGGGCCTAGTCAGAACGCTGTTGCGCGACGTCCTGAGAGTGTGTATTGTTCCTTCTCGCCCCACGGAGCTGGAGACAGCGAAGCGGGGCAAGAGCCGAGGGAAACCGAAGCCGGCCATGCTGAACGCATGGAAGGCTGAGAGGAACCGAAGCGGCTCTAGCGGAAACGAAGCGATTTGACATCGTGGAAATATCCGGTAGAGTTAGTCGAGTCGCCTTCCGTGGGTTGGTGTTCGAAGCTTGAGAACTCAACAGCGTGCTT
>CAMCJC010000080.1 GCA_945875065.1 uncultured Propionibacteriaceae bacterium
TGCTGACGCTCTCGGAGGTCGAACCGGTCCGGTCCGAAGTCATCCGCTATCTCAACCGCCTGTCCGACGCCGTGTATGCGCTGTCCCGCCTCGCCGAGACCTGGCGCGATGAAGAACTCGTACAGACCGTGCGGGCGGCGGTCGAAAAGGCTCTGAGCGGCCGCACCGAGAAGACATGCCAGTTCGACCTGGCGGCGGCTAAGGCCATGGCCGAGCGCGCCGAGGCCCGGGCCACGGAGGTCGGCCTCGACATCAGCTTCGCCGCGGTCGATGCCGGCGGCAACCTAATCCTTTTCCACAGGATGCCCGACGCGCTGCTCGCTAGCATCCAGGTGGCGGTTGACAAAGCCTGGACGGCGGCCGCGATGCGCGTACCCACCGACGGTCTCGCCCAGGTCGCCACCGTAGAGGGCGGCTTCCCCGGGCTCGCCACCACCAACTCCGGCCGCGTGGTCCTGTTCGGCGGCGGAGTCCCCATCTTCGCGGGCGGGAAGCTGGTCGGCGCCATCGGTGTCTCCGGTGGCACTAGCGAACAGGACGTTGACATCGCACGAAGCGCCACGCAGGGGTGGAGCACCAACCAGACGGGAGTTGACTCATGAAGATCGATCCGGCGGCCCTCGAAGCCACCATCCGCGAGGTCGTAGCCGCCATGCTGCCAGCGCAGCCGGAGCCGATCGTTGGCGACGGTGTCTTCGCCGACATGAACGCGGCCGTCGAGGCAGCCGCCGCCGCCCAGCGGGAGTACCTCACCCACTCGATGACGGACCGACGCCGCTACGTCGCCGCCATCCGGGAGGCCATGCTTACCCCCGAGCACCTCGACTACATGGCGGAAGAGGCCGTGGCACAGTCCGGCATGGGCGATGCGGGCCACAAGTACCTGAAGAACAAGATCGCTGCCGAGGGGACCCCCGGCGTTGAGGACCTCATCACCGAGGCGTGGTCCGGTGACGATGGCTTGACGACGATCGAGTACTCACCGTACGGGGTCATCGGAGCCATCACCCCGACTACCAACCCCACCGAGACCATCACCTGCAACTCGATTGGCATGATCGCCGCAGGCAATGCCGTGGTATTCAGCCCGCACCCGCGCGTCGCGAAGCTGTCGTGCTGGCAGGTGCGCACGCTGAACCGGGCGCTTCGGGCCGTTGGCGCCCCCGATAACCTGATCACCACCGTGGCGGCGCCATCGCTTGAGAACACCAACGCAATGATGGCCCACCCGTTGGTGAACATGCTGGTAGCCACCGGCGGCCCCGGCATCGTCAAGGCCGTCCTCAGTTCCGGCAAGAAGGCAATCGGCGCCGGCGCCGGCAACCCGCCCGTCGTCGTGGACGCCACCGCCGACATTGAGCACGCCGCCAAGTGCATCGTCGACGGCGCAAGTTTCGACAACAACCTGCCGTGCACCGCGGAGAAGGAGATCATCGCGGTCGACGCCATCGCCGACATGCTGAAGTTCTGCATGATAAAACACGGCGCTTACGAGGCCACCGGCGACCAGATCACCGCCCTAGAACGCATCGTGGTCGACGGTGACAAGCCCCGCACCGAGTGGGTCGGCAAGCCGGCGGCCAAGATCCTTGAGGCGAACGGAGTAACGCCCCCGCCCGGGGTTCGGGTCATCGTCTGCGAAGCGTCAGCCGAACACCCGTTCGTCGTGCACGAGTTGATGATGCCGATCCTCGGCTTGGTGCGGGTCCCGGACGTAGATGCCGCCATCGACCTGGCGGTGAAGCTTGAACACGGGAACCGGCACACCGCGATCATGCACAGCCTCGACGTCCGCAAACTCACCCGGATGGGCAAGCTCATCCAGACGACGATCTTCGTTAAGAACGGCCCGTCGTTCAACGGACTGGGCATTGGTGGCGAGGGCTACCCGACCTTTACGATCGCCGGCCCCACCGGCGAGGGCCTGACGTCTGCGCGCAGTTTCACCCGGCGTCGCCGCTGCGTTCTCGTCGGCGATCTGAACGTTAGGTGAGCGCCGTGCGACTCACAGTCACGGGCGCTGCCGGGCAAATCGGTTACGCGCTACTGTGCCGCATCGCCGCCGGCGACCTGCTCGGCGATGAGCCCATCGAACTGCGGCTGCTGGAGGTGCCACAGGCACTGGGAGCGCTTGAGGGCGTCGTAATGGAGTTGGAAGACTGCGCGAGCCCGCATCTTAGGGACATTGAGATCACCAGCGACCCCAAGACGGCGTTCGACGGTGCCAACCTCGTGATGCTCGTTGGTGCCTCGCCCCGCAAGGCAGGTATGGAACGTTCCGATCTGCTAGCAGCTAACGGGGCGATCTTCGCTGAGCAAGGGCGCGCCCTGGCTCGGGCGGCGTCCGATGTCCGGATCGTCGTCACCGGCAACCCGGCAAATACGAACGCATTCATCGCGCTCAGCCATGCCGACGGAGTCCCGCCCGAGCGGTTCAGCGCCCTGACCCGGCTCGACCACAACCGGGCTCGCGCTCTGCTGGCCGCCAAGGCACGCTGCCCCGTCGACGATGTCAGCCGCGTCACCATCTGGGGTAATCATTCGAGCACCCAGTATGTCGACGCCTACCACGCAAGGATCTGCGGGCGGCCCGCAGCATCGTGGGTGGGCGACGCGTGGCTCGCCTTTGATTTCCTGCCCGGGGTGGCCCGGCGTGGTGCGGAGGTCATTGCCGCTCGGGGCAAGTCGTCGGCTGCGTCGGCTGCCAACGCCACCATCGAACACCTGCGCGACTGGGTCAGAGGGACGCCGGAAGGGGATTGGACGTCGATGGCGGTGGTCAGCGACGGCAGCTACGGCGTGCCCGAGGGGCTGGTCTCGTCGTTCCCGGTGCGGTGCTCCGGTGGGAGCTGGGAGATCGTGCAGGGGCTTCGGCTCAACGCGTTCGCGCGCTCCAAGGTCGCGGCCTCGGTCGCAGAACTGAAGGCGGAGGTGGCGGAGGTCGCGCGCCTGGGACTACTCGGCCGCTAGGACCGCGCCGGCCAGCCGGGCCACGTGGGGAGCTGACCACCCGATGCCTGCACCTTTGCTACTTGGGCCAGCGCGTCCTCGAGCCAGGACCGGGTGACGGCTGCCAGCACGAGGAGCGCGTCGAGGACGGCCAATTCGAGCCTCGCCCACGCCGCGGCCGCCGTGGTGGCGTCCGTGATGGCTGGGAGTTCGTAGTGAGCGTCCTGCAGGGGCCGGTTAGCCGCGAACGACTCCAGAACCTTGCCGCGCAGCGCCCGGACCTCGTCGCGTCGCGCCAGCAACGTCGCGGCGAGTGGGTCGTCCTTGGCGACGATGCCGATGCCTTTCTCAACACCTTGCTGCAAGGCCCAGATGCGTGTGATCGCCGCCTGCGCTGCAGCATCGTCGGCGACGTCGGGGAACGACGATGGTCTGACGCCAGTAGCGCCGGGGACAGCGCCTTGGTTGGCGAAGCCGGTCAAGCCGGCGAGGATCGATTGCCGCAGCAGGCGCTCGGGTTGTACCTGGGAGGCGTCGACGGCCGCCCGGGCTGCTTCGGTCGCTCTGGTCAGCGCCGTGGCCAGGTCGGCAGCGGGCGATGGTGAGGTTTCAGGGAAGTGCGGCTTCGCGTCGGCCAGTGGGTCGACTTGGCGCAGCCGAGCCAGCCATTCGCCCACCTGCACCGCCGCCGCTGCGCCCCAGGGGTCGCCAGCAGCGGTAGCGACCGGCACGAGGGCAGAAAGCGCGTTGACTAGGGAAATTACCTCCGGCGGCTGCGTCGGTTCGGGCGGCGCTGGGGGAGCGGCGGGCCCGCCGTGGACGGTTGGATCAGGGGTGCAGGCGGCCAGCAAGCCGAGCGAGCCCCCGGCTAGGAAGAGGCGGCGACTCGGCGACATGAACGGGAGTCTAGCCACCTGCCGGACATAGAATGAGCCCACAACCTGGGTCACAACCGAATCGGAGCCTGACATGGAACTGGAGCTGAAGCGGCTCATTGAGCCGATCCTGGCTGAGGCCGGGCTCGAGCTGGACAGCCTCGAGGTCACACCCATAGGAAAACGACGCATCGTGCGCGTCGTCGTCGACGGCGACGGTCCGCAGGGTCGCGGCCCTCTCCTAGACGACATTTCGGCGGCCTCGTCCTTGATCTCGGCGGCGCTCGATAGCACCGATACGCTGGGGGACGGTCCCTACACCCTGGAGGTGACCAGCCGCGGGGTAGGGGCGCCGCTGACTGACGTCAAACACTTCCGCCGTAACTACGGCCGCCTCGTCAAGGTCAAGCTCCCCGACGAGAGCATCACGGGTCGGATCGTCGGTGTGACCGATATAGCTGCGATCCTGGACATCGATGGCAACACCCGCGAGGTGGCAGTCGATCTGGTCCGCAAGGCCACGGTTCAAGTCGAGTTGAACCCGCCGAAGGAGTTCGCATTGCCCGGTGACGAGGAAATCTGAGGAGGCCTGACATGGACATCGATTTGGCGGCCCTGCGCGCTATCGAGCGCGACAAGGAAATCCCAATGGAATACCTGGTCAAGACGCTCGAGGATGCGCTCCTCAACGCCTACCAGAAGACGGATGCCCCCCTGCGTGGCGTGAAGGTGGAAGTCGACCGCAGATCCGGCAAGGTTGCGGTCCTAGCCCCCGAGTTCGATGACGACGACAACGTCATCGGTTTCTACGATGTCACCCCCGACGACTTCGGGCGGGTCGCGGCTTCGACCGCGCGCCAGGTGATCTTCCAGCGCCTGCGCGAGGCCGAGGACGATCAGAAGTATGGCCACTTCTCCGGCACCGAGGGTGACATCCTGACCGGCGTCATCCAGGCCGACCGGGACTCCCGCGCGGTCCGTGTCGACCTCGGCAGCCTCGAGGCGATAATGCCGCTCGCCGAACAGGTGCCCGGCGAGGACTACCCTCACGGCAAGCGCATCAAGGTCTACGTCGTGAGCGTGCGACGCGAACTCCGCGGGCCTCAGGTCGTCGTCTCCCGGACCCACCCGAACCTCGTTCGGAAGCTATTTGCGCTCGAGGTTCCGGAGATCGCGCAGGGCGTCGTCGAGATCAAGGAGGTCGCACGAGAGGCCGGACACCGCTCCAAGATCGCCGTCACCAGCAAGAACCCCGACGTCTCGGCCAAAGGAGCCTGCATCGGCCCGATGGGTCAGCGGGTGCGAGCCGTAACAAATGAGTTGAGCGACGAGAAGATCGACATCATCGACTGGTCGGACGATCCCGTCAAGTTCGTGGCGGCCGCGCTGTCGCCCGCCAAGGTCCTGTCCGTCACCGTAGTCGACCAAGCCGCTCATGCGTGCCGGGCGATCGTTCCCGACTACCAGCTGTCGCTCGCCATCGGCCGCGAGGGGCAGAACGCCCGCCTTGCGGCCAGGCTTACTGGCTGGCGCATCGACATCCAGTCCGACACCGGGGCGTGACGAACCGTCGACGCATCCGAAAAGGGGAGCGGATGCGCCGACGGCCAGCAGAGGTCTAGGGGCGACCACCCCCTTCGATCTCGACGATCCCGGCTTCGGCCGCCTTCTTAACGGCGTTGGCTTCATCCTGGGTCAAGGTGCCCGCGCTGACGGCATCATCGAGCACTTTCTGGTCTCTAGCGGCCCGTTCGGCCTGCTGCGCGGATCGCAACTCCTCCAGGGCGCTGGTGACCTTAGACTCCTCGACGCCTAGCTTCTCGGCGAGAGCCCTGGCCATGGCGGCCCGTCTGTCCGCCGGGGTGGTCTCCTCGTTGGCCCGGTGTTCCGAGCGGATCGCCTCCATGGCCTCCTGCAATTTGGAGTCCTCAACTCCGAGCTTGGCGGCCAGCTCGGACAGGTCCATGTGTCTGCCCTTGCCGCCACGCGCTTTGTTGTCGTCACTGCCCGGGCTGGGGGATTGGAGATCGGATTGGCCGTTCGCAGCGCTAGTCGAGGCACTCGGGACGGGGCTCGGGGACTCGTCGGCATTGGCGAACTGGGCGATGCCGAGACCGATGCCTGCGGTGGCCACGGCAGCTGCCCCTCCGATAACGAGTTTCTTCATTCGCGGTCCTTTCATAGGCCGGTACCTCCGGCCACAGAACCCAATTTCGTGCCGTCGGCTGTCAAGAACTTGTGGCGCGCCTACGCCGATTCTTGGAACATGTGCGATCCTGGGCCCGTGGAACCTCAGCGCACCTGCATAGGCTGCCGGAACCGCGACGACCAATCGGCCCTGGTGCGGATCGTGCGCGTTGGGAATGAACTCATCGACGGCACCAAGCCCCGAAGCCCGGGGCGGGGCGCGTATGTCCATCCTGGCTGCGTCGAGCTCGCCACGAAGCGACAGGCGTGGCGTCGCGTCTTCGGGGCGGGCGTCACGCTCAGTGTCGAAGCAGCGTCGGCTGCGGAATAGCCAGCCGCCGGTTTGGCTTTTGCGCGCGAGTGGGCGGTAGAATCCCCGACGGCCCTCGTCCAACTCCGAGCGGCCAATCCAGTGCGCAACCGCGCTCGGAAGAAAGTGAGTTAACGCTCATGACTACTCGATGAAGTCCATGAGATGACCCAGCCAACCAGCTAGTGGGCCCCTCAGACGCGCGTCGGCGGGCCCTGACAAAGGAGACAAGTGGCCAAGCCCCGCGTCCACGAGATCGCGAAAGAGATCGGGATCACCAGCAAGGAGCTTCTCAGCAAGCTCAAAGAGATGGGCGAGTTTGTAAGCAGTCCGTCATCGACCCTTGAAGCCCCGGTGGTGCGCAAGGTCCGCGAGGCCTTCGCACCAGCCAACGAGGCCCCCGCCAAGGCACCGAAGATGCCGACCCCGGCCAAGGCACCCGCGGCCCCGAAGCCCGCGGCCAAAGCCCCGAAGCCAGCGGCACCCAAGCCTGCCGCGCCGCAGCCGCCGGCTCCGCAGGCGGAGAGCCCGGCCCCGGCGGCGCCCGCTCCGGCGCCCAAACCTGCCGCGCCCCGACCCGCGCCGCGCGCGCCCAAGCCGGCCGCACCCACCCCGGCCCCGGCACCACGTCCGGCTGCCCCGAAGCCTGGGGCCCCCCGGCCGGGCGAATCCGGTCCGCGTCCCGGCCCACGCCCCGGTGCCCCGGCACCCAAGCCGGCGGGCCGTAGGCCCGGCGCGCCGCGTCCCGGTAACAACCCGTTCGCGGCTTCCCAAGGTATGGGTGTCGGCCGCCCTGGGGCGCAGCGCCGCTCCGAGGGCACGCCGCGTACGGGGGATCAGCAGCAGCGGATGCCGCGCCCCGGCGGTACTGGCGGTTTGCCTCGCCCCAACCCGGCGATGAGGCCCAAGACGCAAAACTCGAATCTCGGCCAAGCGGCCGTGCGCGGCTCCGGCCGTCCCGGTCCAGGACGTGGTCGCCCGTCCGGGACCGGCCGTCCCGGCGGCTTCGGCGGCCCCGCGGTAGGCGGCGGCCCTGGTGCCGGTGTCGGCCGTGGTGGTGGCGGCGGTCGCGGCCGTGGCGGCTCGACGCAGGGCGCCTTTGGGCGCGGCGGTGCCGGCGGTCGTCGTGGCCGCAAGTCGAAGAAGCAGCGTCGTCAAGAGTTCGACCAGATGGAGGCCCCGTCGGCCGGCGGCGTGCGTGTCCGCAAGGGTGATGGCCAGACCGTGCGCTTGCGCCGCGGCGCGTCGCTGACGGATCTGGCCGAGAAGATCGGCGTCGAGCCGGCGTCGCTCGTCCAGGTGTTGTTCCACCTCGGCGAGATGGTCACGGCCACCCAATCCGTAGCGGATGACACGCTGGAGATCCTCGGTGCCGAGCTCGACTACAACATTGAGGTCGTCTCGCCCGAGGACGAGGACCGCGAGCTGCTCGAGTCCTTCGACCTGGAGTTCGGCGAGAACATCGGCAGCGAAGAAGATCTCGAGGCCCGCCCGTCGGTCGTCACGGTCATGGGCCACGTCGATCACGGCAAGACGAAGCTGCTCGACGCGCTCCGCCACACCAACGTGGTGGCCGGCGAGGCCGGCGGCATCACCCAGGCCATCGGCGCCTACCAGGTCGAGACCGAGGTCGACGGCGTCGAGCGCGCTATCACCTTCATCGACACCCCGGGTCACGAGGCATTCACTGCCATGCGAGCCCGCGGCGCGAAGTCCACCGATATCGCGGTGCTCGTGGTAGCGGCCGACGACGGCGTGATGCCCCAGACGATCGAGGCCCTGAACCACGCGAAGGCCGCCGACGTGCCCGTAGTCGTAGCGGTCAACAAGATCGACAAGCCATCGGCGGACCCGGTTAGGGTGCGCGGTCAGCTCTCTGAGTTTGGCCTGGTCCCCGAGGAGTACGGCGGCGACACCCAGTTCGTCGACGTTTCCGCAGTCACCAAGCAAGGTCTGGATGACCTGTTGGAGGCGATCGTATTGACCGCCGACGCGGCGCTGGATTTGCGGGCCAACCCCGACATGCCTGCCCAGGGCGTGGCGATCGAGGCGCACCTCGACAAAGGCCGGGGCCCCGTCGCGACCGTACTGGTGCATCGCGGCACACTCCGCATCGGCGACTCGATCGTCGCCGGCTCGGCTCATGGTCGCGTCCGCGCCTTGATCGACGATCAAGGTAAAAACGTCACCGAGGCTCCGCCCTCGATGCCCGTGCAGGTGCTCGGCCTGACCTCGGTCCCCGGCGCCGGTGACAACTTCTTGGTCGTCGAGGACGACCGTAAGGCGCGTCAGATCGCCGACAAGCGCGAGGCCCGCATGCGTGCGGCCCAGCAGGCCAAGTCCAGCCGCCGCAAGACCCTCGATCAGCTGTTCGATGAGCTGCAAAAGGGCGAGGCGCAGGAACTGCTCCTCATCCTGAAGGGCGATGGAGCCGGCTCCGTCGAGGCCCTGGAGGACGCACTGTCGCAGATCGATGTCGGCGACGAGGTGTCGCTGCGGGTCATCGACCGCGGCGTCGGCGCCATCACGGAGACGAACGTGTCGCTGGCTGCGGCGTCGAAGGCGGTCATTATCGGTTTCAACGTCCGGGCCACCGCCCACGCGGCGGCGCTCGCGGATCGCGAGAACGTCGACATCCGCTACTACTCGGTGATCTACGCCGCCATCGACGAGATCGAGGCCGCCCTCAAGGGCATGCTCAAGCCGATCTACGCGGAGGAGATCCGGGGCCAGGCGGAGATCCGCGAGATCTTCCGCTCGTCGAAGTTCGGCAACATCGCGGGCTGCATGATCCTGAACGGCTCCATCAAGCGGAATCAGAAGGCACGCCTGCTGCGCGACGGCGTAGTCGTGGCGGAGACCTCCATCGCGTCGCTCAGACGCGAGAAGGACGACGTCACCGAGGTTCGCGAGGGCTACGAGTGCGGCATGACCCTAGGGGGTTACGGCGACATCCGCATCGGCGATGTC
>CAMCJC010000081.1 GCA_945875065.1 uncultured Propionibacteriaceae bacterium
CGTCAGCCGCCACATCGAGGGCCTTGATCGTGACCTGCCGGAGCCGCTGAACATCCCGGAGCTCGCCGAGCGTTCCCGTACTCCGCGCCTGGACGCCCTGGCTAGCCGCGAGCAGCGCGCCTGAGTTCGCACCTGTTCGACGTCGGTCCGGTGGAGGTGTAGTCTCCACCGGACCGTCTCAATTCGAGGATGAAAATGGCAACGACACCGAACGCTCCGAAGGTCCTCCCGGTTCGCGACGGCGAAGAGCCGTGGAGCGAGGAGGAGATCCAGGAGCAGCGCGAGGCGCTGTTGGAGGAATTGGAGCGCCTTGACAAGAAGGTCGCGGCATCCGACCAGGAGCTCAGCGACCTGCTGCTACACGGCAACGACGGCGCTGGCCGTGACCCGGCGGACGTGGGTTCCTCTAACTTCGAGCGCGACCAGGAACTGTCGCTGGCCCAGAACGCCCGCGAGATGGCCGATCAGGCCCGGCTCGCCCTGCACTTGTTCGACGAGGGCAACTACGGTCTGTGCGAGGTGTGCGGCGATCCCATCGGGAAGGGACGGCTTCAAGCCTTCCCTCGCGCCACGCTCTGCGTAACCTGCAAGGCACGCGAGGAACGACGCTGAGCCGGCGTGCCCCCGTCCTCCTGGCTCTCGGGGTCGGGCTGGCCGGGTTTGGGATCGACCAGGCCACCAAGTCGGCGATCTTGGCGACTCACGTTCCTGGCGTGCCGGAGGACGTCCTAGGTTCGCTACTTCGGTTCACACTGGTGTTCAATCCCGGGGCGGCCTTCGGGATGGGCACATCGTTTACCATCGGGCTGAGTATCTTCGCGATCCTCGCGCTGGCCGCCTGCCTGCTGTACGGCCTGCGGGTCGTCAAGACCCTCGGACAGGCCGTGGTACTCGGGCTGCTGCTGGCCGGCATCGCCGGCAACCTGCACGACCGCCTGTTGCGCCCGCCCGGGGTGCTGCGCGGGCACGTGGTCGACTTCATCCAACTCCCGTACTTTGCGATCTTCAACGTCGCGGACATGTGCATCACCGTCGCCGCGGCCCTGATCATCCTGGCCTCGTTGTTCCCTGGCAAGAAGTCGGAGCCGTGACCGTCTTCCTCATCCCCGACCCGCTGGCAGGGGAGCGCGTCGACGCCGCGGCGGCCCGCATCTCCGGCTACAGTCGCTCCAGAATCGCCGAACTGATCGCCGGCGGCGGCGTGTTGCTCGACGGCGAGGTGGTGCGTAAGGCGTCACAACAGGTGACCGCCGGCGCGATGCTGGAGTTCGCCTCCGATCCGCGGCCCACACGCGTTACGCCACGGCCTCGTCTTGCCGACGGACTCGCCGTCATCTACCAGGACGGCGACATCGTCGTGGTCGACAAGCCCGCCGGGGTCGCGGCTCACCCCAGCCTGGGCTGGGAGGGGTCCTCGGTGACCGAGCACCTTGCCGCCTCCGGAATCACCATAGCCACGTCCGGCGCTCCCGAGCGTCAGGGCGTGGTCTCCAGACTTGATGTGGGCACCTCCGGGTGCATGGTCTTAGCGCGCTCCGAGCGCGCCTACTCGGTCCTGAAACAGATGTTCCGGGATAAGGCCGTCGACAAGACCTACCAGGCCTTGGTTCAGGGCCACCCCGATCCGTTCGTCGGCACCATCGACGCCCCGATCGGGCGGCACCCTGGCCACGAATGGAAGATGGCGATCATCGAGGGTGGCCGCGAAAGCATCACGCACTACGAGGCCCTCGAGGCGCACCGCGAAGCGACTCTGCTAGAGATCTGCTTGGAGACCGGCCGGACGCACCAGATCCGAGTTCACATGGCCGCCGTCGGTCATCCCTGCTGCGGCGACCCCCTCTATGGTGCCGATCCCCGCCTGGCTGAGCGGCTGGGGCTGCAACGACAGTGGCTGCACGCCATCGCCCTGGGCTTCGAGCACCCCACGACCGGGGACTACGTCAGCTTTGAGGCTTCCCTGCCCGAAGACCTTGCGAGCGCGCTGAGCATCGTACGGGCGGGCTGATGCCCGGACGGTAAGATTACGCGCGTGCGCAAAGCTAAGATCGTTTGTACTTTGGGCCCGTCCGCGAACACGACGGACCGTCTCGTAGAACTTATCAACGCGGGCATGAACGTCGCCCGCCTCAACATGAGCCACGGCGACTACGACGAGCACGAGGCCCGCCTCAACGCCGTCCGTGAGGCCGCCATGATCACCGGCCGCACGGTCGGTGTGCTTGCCGACCTGCAAGGTCCGAAGATCCGGCTCGGCAAGTTCGCAGATGACGCCAAGTACTTCCTGGAGCGCGGCGATCGCTTCACCATCACCGTTGAGGACATCCTCGGCACCAAGGACCGTTGTTCCACGACGTTCAAGGGCCTGCCCGGCGATGTCAAGCCCGGCGACCACATCCTCATCGACGACGGCAAGATCGGCCTCCGCGCGGTCCAGGTGACCGACACCGATGTCGTCTGCGAGGTCACCGTCCCCGGAACCGTCTCGAACAACAAGGGCATCAACCTGCCCGGTGTCGCAGTGTCCGTCCCCGCGATGAGTGAGAAGGACGAGCGCGACTTGCGTTGGGCCCTCACCAAGGACATCGACATGGTCGCCCTGTCGTTCGTCCGCTCGGGCGACGACATCAAGCGTGTTCAGGAGATCATGGACGAGGCCGGCCGTCGGCTCCCCGTAATCGCGAAGCTGGAGAAGCCGCAGGCGATCTCCAACCTCCAGGACATCATCGATGCGTTCGACGCGTTCATGGTCGCCCGCGGTGATCTCGGCGTCGAGCTGCCGCTCGAAGAGGTGCCCCTGGTCCAGAAGAAGATCATTCGCGCCGCCCGCAAGTGGGCCAAGCCCGTTATCGTCGCCACCCAGATGCTGGAGTCGATGATCTCCTCGCCGCGCCCGACCCGAGCCGAGGCCTCCGACGTCGCCAACGCCATCCTCGACGGCGCGGACGCGGTGATGCTGTCCGGCGAGACGTCGGTCGGCGACTACCCGGTCATCACCGTCCAGACGATGGAGCGGATCGTCGAGAACACCGAGCGCACCGGCCACGCCGAAATCAATGCCATCGAGTGGGATCCGCACACCACCGGCGGTGTTCTCGCCAAGGCCGCGGTCGAGGTCGCGCAGCGCGTCGGCGCCCGCTACCTGGTGGCGTTCACCAAGTCCGGCGACACCGCCCGCCGCCTGTCGCGGCTGCGCCCGTCGATCCCGCTCCTGGTGTTCTCGCCGGAGAAGGCGACGCAGCAGAACATGACCCTGACCTGGGGCATCGACACCCACATCACGCCGGACTTCACGGTTCAGGAGCAGATGGTGGAGACCGTCGACTCCTACCTGCGGGAGCGTGGCATGATCGAGGTTGGCGAGCGCATCGTGATTCTGTCCGGTTCTCCGATGGGCGTACCCGGCAAGACCAACAACCTGCGAGTACACAAGGTCAAGGTCAAGGGCGAGATCGACCTCTAAGGCCAGAGAGCAAAGGCGGGAGCGCTCGTTTGGGCTCCCGCCTTGGGCGTCTCAGCGGATCTTCTCGGCCTTGAACCGCATCCCGGGATTGGCGTACGACTCCTGCGCCTCGATCAGCTGCAGCTCGCGAGTGTCCGCGGCGAGAGTCCGCTCCAGCAGCTCGAAGACGCTCGCCGTGGTGCGCTCTAGGGCCAAGGCCATGTCGCGGGTGGCGAGCAGATGGGCGGTGAACAGGGCAGCCGTGACGTCGCCTGAGCCGTTGCGTTTCATCGGCAGGCGTGGGGTGGTGATCAGCCAGGCACCGGTGGCGTCGGCGGCGATCATCGATAGCTTCTCGTCCCCGTGCTCGGGCAGTTCGACGCTCGTGACCAGCACGGTGCTGGGGCCGATGCCGAAGGCGGCATCAATCGATGCGAGCGTCGAGGCCAGGTCCTTAGGCTGGGTGCCGGTGATGAACCCGAGCTCGAACTGGTTGGGAGTGATCAGGTCGGCGCGGGGGACGACACGGTCTCGGATCAGGTCTTGAACCTCCGAGGCGACGTGGCAGCCTGACTTCGCGTTGCCGAGGACCGGATCGCACGCGTAGATCGCCTCGGGGCTGTGAGTCTTCACCTTGTCGACGGCGGCGAGGATGGCGTCGCCGATATCGTTGCCGCCCTGGTAGCCGGACAAGACGGCGTCCACGCCTTCCAACCCGCCGCGTTCCTCGATGCCGGTGACGATGTCGAGCACGTTCTGCCCGGTCAGCAAGGGGCCGCGCCAGGCCCCATACCCGGTGTGGTTCGAGAAGCAAACCGTGTATACCGGCATGACTTCCACGCCGATGCGCTGGAGCGGGAACACCGCCGCGGAGTTGCCGACGTGACCATACGAGACCGAGGACTGGATGGATAGGATTCGCACGCCGTCCATCCTGTCATATCGCGTCTGCCGCCAGTACCCGGCAGGGGACTTGAACCCCTACGGCCTTTCGGGCCAGTCGATTTTGAGTCGACCGCGTCTACCATTCCGCCAGCCGGGCAACGCATGCAATTGTGCCACAGGTACGGCAGCCGCCGGGAACCGGTGTCCATAAGCCCTTCCGGCCGTTCGGGCACTCACTAATGTCGATGCAACTGGCTTCGTCAGACGCGCTAAGATTCTCCGAGGATCCGTAATGAGGTATCTAAGGGTCCACTCAATGGAGATTGGAGCTTGGAACATGGGGCAGACGCGGCGGACCAGGGTGTTGGTGGCCGAGGACGAGGCGCTCATCCGTCTCGACCTGGTCGAACTTCTGACTGACGAGGGCTTCGAGGTCGTCGCCCAGGCGGCCGATGGCGAGGAGACGGTCAAGCTAGCGCGAGAGCTGGAGCCTGACCTAATCATCATGGATGTCAAGATGCCGAAGCTTGACGGTATTACGGCGGCCGAAACCCTCGCTGAAGAGCGCATCGCCCCGATCGTGATGCTCACGGCTTTCAGCCAGCGCGAACTCGTGGAACGAGCCCGGGACGCCGGCGCTATGGCCTACGTAGTCAAACCGTTCGATGGCACCGAGTTGATTCCGGCGATCGAGATCGCGATGGGGCGGTTTGCTGAGATCAAGGCGATCGAGGAGGAGCTTGCCAACCTTGAGGACCGGTTTGAGTCCCGAAAGATCATCGACCAGGCTAAAGGCATGCTGCAGGAAGGGCTCGGTCTGACTGAACCCGAGGCGTTCCGCTGGATCCAGAAGACCGCGATGGACCTGCGCAAGTCGATGCGCGAGGTCGCCGAGGGAGTTATCTCCCACAAGAAGAAGGGCTGATGCCGCCGGCAGCCACCAGGTTGCAGGTGAGCCGGCCAATGGCGGTCAGTCGCCCAGACTCGTCGACGACTTCGACCGCGTACACGGCGGTGCTGTGCCCCACCCGGATTGGTTTCGCCGTCCCGGTGACTCTGCCCGCCCGGGCCGGACGCAGATGGGTCACGTTCATGTCCACGCCGACGGGGGAGCGATCCGGCCCGGCCTCTAGCCAGGCCGCGAGCGACGCGAGCCCCTCTACCAGCGCCGCGGTCGCCCCGCCGTGCAGCAATCCGGCGGGTTGCCGATTGCCGACCACCGGCATCGTGCCGACCACCTCAGTGGCCTCGGCGCGAAGAATCTCGATTCCAAGTCGTTCGTGAAGCTCAGTCAGCGGCAAGTCGGGCATGTGGGCGAGTCTCGCACAGTAGATTGGTGGGCGTGAATCGCCTGCTGCTCATCGACGGACATTCCATGGCCTATCGCGCCTTCTTCGGGCTGCCGGCCGACAAGTTCCAGACCTCGACGGGGCAGCACACCAATGCCGTCCACGGCTTCGTATCGATGCTGATCGGCCTGCTCACCACCGAGCAGCCGACACACCTGGCGGTCGCTTTCGACATCGGCCGAGAATCCTTTCGCAATCAAAGCTATCCCGAGTACAAGGCGACGCGAGACTCCTCGCCCGTCGAGTTTCGCGGCCAAGTTGAGCTGATCAAGGAGGTCCTCGACGGCCTGAACATCGTGCACATCGCAAAGCCCGATTTCGAGGCCGACGACATCATCGCGACGCTGTCGACCGAGGCCGAAGCGAAGGGCTTCGAGGTCCTGATCTCGTCAGGCGACCGTGACACCCTTCAACTCGTCACCGACAAGGTGACCGTGCTCTATCCGCGAAAAGGAGTCAGCGACCTGGTGCGCATGACCCCGGCGGTCGTCGCCGAGAAGTACGGGGTACCGCCGGAGCGGTACCCGGAGTTGGCGGCCCTGGTCGGGGAGACCAGCGACAACCTCCCCGGGGTCCCCGGCGTGGGTCCCAAGACGGCCGCGAAGTGGCTCGCCTCGTTCGACGGGCTCGAGAACATCCTCGCTCGCGCCGAGCAGGTGCCTGGCAAGGCCGGGGAATCACTGCGGGCCCACCTCGACGACGTGCGGCGCAACCGCCGCCTCAACCGGTTGCTGCGCGACGTCGACCTGCCGGTGGCCGTCGAGGAGACGGGGCGTCGCGACTGGAATCGCGACGCCATCACCCAACTGTTCGCGACTCTCGAGTTCCGCACTCTGCGCGATCGTCTGACCGAGTTGTACCGCGGCGAGGTCGCCACACCCGCCAAAGAGAGTTTCGCGATTGATGGTGTGCACCTGCGCGGCGGCGAGGTCGCCGTGTGGCTAGCCGAGCACACCGAGCCGATCGCAGTCGCGTTCACTGGCTTCTGGGGCGCCGGTACCGGTGATCTGCGCGTCGTGGCGTTCGCGGCCGATGACGGCTCGGGCGCCTGGCTGGACGTCGCTGAGCTCACCCCCGAGGACGAGCGGGTGTTCGCGTCGTGGCTGGCCGACCCGGGGCGCCACAAGCTGGTTCATGACGGCAAGGGGCCGCGGCTTGCGGCCTGGGCTCGTGGCTGGGATCTGGCGGGGGTGACCCTTGACACGGCATTGGCGGCCTACCTCCTCAGCCCCGACGTGCGCGGCCAAGAGCTGGAGGACCTCGTGCGCCGCTACTTGGGGCGCGAGCTGGCCGCCGAGGAGACCGGGGACCAGGACTCGCTGTTCGCCGAGGATGGCGGCGCCGACGCCATGCTGCGAGCCCGGGCGATCCTCGAACTGGCTCACGCGCTGGGGCCCGAGCTTGCGGCGCAGCCGGCGGGCAAGCTCCTGACAGACCTGGAGCTACCGCTCCAGGCTACGCTGGCGCGCTGCGAGCAGGCCGGCATCGCCGTCGACCAGGAGGTCCTGGTCGCGCTTCGCAAGGAGTTCAACGAGGCCGTCTCGCAGGCCCAGGAGGAGGCCTGGGCGGCGATTGGCCACGAGGTGAACCTGGGCTCTCCGAAGGAGCTGCAGGTCGTGCTGTTCGACGAGCTCGACATGCCGAAGACCAAGCGCACCAAGACTGGTTACACCACCAATGCGGAGGCTCTGGAGTCACTGTTCGGGAAGACCGGGCACCCGTTCCTGGCGGCGCTGCTGGCCCACCGCGACCGCATAAAGCTGCGCCAGACCGTCGACACGCTGCTAGCGGCGATCGGCGACGACGGTCGTATCCACACCAACTACGTGCAGACGATCGCGGCTACCGGCCGGCTGTCATCGAAGGACCCCAACCTGCAGAACATCCCGATCCGCACCGACCTGGGACGTCGCATTCGCGCCGCTTTCGTGGCCGGTCCCGGGCAGGAGGCGCTGATGAGCGCCGACTACTCACAGATCGAGATGCGTCTGATGGCGCACAGCAGCAAAGACGAGGGGCTGATCGCGGCCTTCAAGTCAGGGCGGGACTTTCATGCGGAGATGGCGGCGATCGTCTTCGGAGTCGAGCCCGATCAGGTCACCGGGGAGCTGCGGGCCCGCATCAAGGCGATGAACTACGGACTGGCCTACGGGTTGTCCGCGTTCGGGTTGTCCGCCCAGCTCGGCATCTCTCAGGGCGAGGCGAAGGCCTTGATGGACGAGTACTTCGCGCGAGTCGGGGGAGTGCGGCGCTACTTCGACGACGTCCTAGCCGAGGCCCGGAGGACCGGGTACACCGAGACCTTGCTGGGCCGCCGCCGGTATCTGCCAGACCTGAACTCCACCAACCGGCAGCGCCGCGAGATGGCCGAGCGGGCCGCGCTCAACTCTCCGATCCAGGGGTCAGCGGCCGATGTCATCAAGCTCGCCATGCTGGGGGTCGAGCGGATCCTGGACGCAGAAGGGCTGGCCAGCCGCATGCTGCTGCAGGTCCACGATGAGCTCGTATTGGAGATCGCGCCGGGGGAACGTGAGGTCGTCGAGGCCCTCGTCCGCAAAGAGATGGGCACCGCCATCGAGTTGGCGGTGCCCCTGGAGGTTTCCGTCGGGGTGGGCGACTCGTGGTTCACGGCCGCCCACTGACTCAGGCCGTGACCGGCTTGAAGTGGAAGAACACTCGGGAGTTCCACTCCTCGGTGTCCTTCTGGAAGTCCCAGCAGATGATGATGGCCAGGCCCGGGTCGCCGTCGATACGCACCAGCTTGTTGGAGTCCTTGTCGAAGTCCTCAAGCGCGATCTTCTCGGCCTTGACGAACTCGTAGCATGCGAGGTTGCCCTGTGCGTCCCACAGCTTGAGGACATCGCCGGGCTGGAGCTTGGGCCCCTCGTCGGAGTACATGTCGTTACCCACAGCGCCGCCATTGCGGTAGGTATGGATCGACAAGACGACCTGGCCCTGCTCGGACGCGGGCGCGGGGCCCTTATCCCACCACGAAGCCGTCTTGGGCTGGTCCTTGGGCGGGGCCGCGATGTTGCCGTTCTCGTCGGTGTCTAGGGCAATGACGTCCGCTTCGGCACCGATCTTCTCAATGGCGTACTTGGCCGGCACGAACCCATTGCCGGCGGGGGCCATGCAGGTGGTCGACGGGGAGGCGACGGGAGCCTGCGACTCACCTAGCGCGATGGCCTCTCCGGAGGGCGAAGCGGAGGCGGCGGGGGAGGCCGAACCGGAGGCTGCAGGGGCGTTCTTGGGGCTTAGGATCCAGACGAGGGCAAGGACCAGAGCGATCGCCAGCGCCACCCCGGCTAGCGCGATCTGGACCTTGCGGTTCTTCAAGGTTTCAGCAAGGTTCACGCGACCAAGGTTAATGGGTGGTAGCGGCAGGACCAACCGGCATTGATCTTGTTTGCTCCACCCCTAGTCGGACGTCGGTCGATCGGCCGAGTTGCCTAACCGGGACGTGGTTGGCCAAGGGTCCTGGTTGGGTCGCGGAGGGGATCGGTAGTAGGGTGGTGGCCTCGGGTTTGACCCTCGTTCAGCACGCGGGTTAGGCTGGCGTGGCGCTGTGGTCTGTCCGCCCTCGGACGTAGGAGGGTTGGTGTGTCC
>CAMCJC010000082.1 GCA_945875065.1 uncultured Propionibacteriaceae bacterium
ACAGCGCTGGACTTCGTGCTGTGGGCGGAGAACTCCACGGACCAGGATCCCTATCGCGACGATGCCACGCGCAGACAGGTTGCGGCTAGTGCCGCGTTGGCGCAGGTGCCGGTGTTCTACGGCGCGATTACGGTCGAACCGGCGGCCGAGACGCGGCAGACGGTGTCGCTGTGGTGGGACCCGAAGCTGGGGGAGACCGCCCGCCACACCAAGCGTAACCTCGCCCCGTTCGGGGAGTGGGTGCCGTATCGAGACATCATCGAGCCGCTTTTCCCCGAGGTGCGCCGCGCCGGCTGGCAGAGCGTGCCGGGCACCGGCACCGGTGTCCTCGATGTGACCACGCCGCGGAGCGGAGCCCTGCGGCTGGGGACCGTGATCTGCTATGAACTCGCCTACGACCAGACCGTCTACGAGCTTGCCTGGCACCAGCCGGATGTCTTGGTCGCCCAAAGTACGACTCACAACTTCACGGGCACTGCCGAGCCTCGCCAGCAGATGGTGATCAATAGGGTTCGAGCCGCCGAGCTGGGCCGCGAGTTCGTCGCCACCACCCTGAACGGATACTCAGGGCTGATCGACGCCCGGGGGGGCCTCCACGAGCCGACGATCGAAGGTACCGCGGCGCACCGAATCTTCACCGTGCCGATGCGCAGTGGGCTCACTCCGGGCGTAATCCTGGCGATCCCCGTCCAAGCGTTTTGTTGCCTCGCCGCAGTGGGAGGTGCCCTCTTGGGGGCGTACCGCCAGTCCAGTAACCTAAGTTGACCACCGACAACCTGGAAGGACCGCCCGATGACCGCTGCCGCGCCCCTCGACAAGGTGCTAGTCATCATCCCGACCTTCAACGAGGCCCAGAACATCGAAGCCATCGTTGCTCGGCTGAGGCGGAGCGTTCCGGGGGCTCATATCTTGGTGGTTGACGACAACTCCCCGGATGGCACTGGACGGCTCGCCGATGCGCTAGCCGAAACCGACGACAAGGTCCACGTCCTGCACCGCGAGGGCAAGGAAGGCCTCGGCGCGGCTTATCTGGCCGGCTTTAGGTGGGGCCTCGATGAGGACTTCGACGTTCTGGTTGAGCACGACGCCGACGGGTCCCACCAGCCCGAGCAGCTACCTCAGCTGCTCGACGCGCTGCACCGCGCCGACATGGTCAAGGGCTCTCGATACGTGCGGGGCGGCTCCGTCGTCAACTGGCCGTGGCACCGGTTGTTCCTGTCGCGCGGCGGTTCGCTATACATTCGCTTGATGCTCGGCATGCCCTACCGCGACATCACCGGAGGCTTCAACGCCTTCCGAGCTCCGACACTCCGTGCGATCATCGATCTGCCAATCGACAAGCGCGGCTATGGCATCCAGCGTGACCTGACCTGGCACGCCCACCGCGCCGGCTTCAAGATCATTGAGGTGCCGATCGAGTTCGTGGAACGCGAATTCGGCGATTCCAAGATGGGCGGCAACGTAGTCAAGGAGGCTATCATCACCACGACGCGCATGGGTCTGAAGCATCGGTGGCAGCAGTTCGCCTCGCTCTTTAGCCGGCGCCGTGGCTAGGCGGCGCCCGCTCGGCGGCACCTTGGCCGTGCTCTGGTTCATAGTCCCCGTCGCGCTGTTCCTGTTCGGCGAGATCACGTTTCTGATCTGGGTCTCCAGCTATCTCCAGTGGTGGACGCTAGGGCTGCTGCTGGCGACGACGGTAGCCGGCGCCTGGCTGCTGCAACGCGAAGGCAGGCGAACTTGGAACGCCCTTTCGAAGTCACTCAGCATCGGTTCGTTGCCGCCCGGACAAACCGCTGACGCCATCCTGGTGCTCGTCGGCGGTGTGCTGTTGATCTCCCCTGGTTTTTTGTCCGACATCGTGGGTCTGCTGTTGTTGCTGCCGCTGACCCGACCGCTTATCAGGATGAGCCTCGGCAAGCTGTTCAGCAGAGCAATCGCCAGAGGCGGCACACAACCCACGGTTATTTCCGGTGAAGTGGTGGATGAGCGATCGCCGGAGCCGCAGGTACCCGAGATGCCTCCAAAGCGTGACGAGGAAAACCCATAGAGATACCCCGCCGCCTGTTTGATTGATAGCCCATCGACGTTTGCCCAACTTCGCAATGATCTTTTAAGTCTGGGGGAATAAAAAATGTACGACGCGATAGTCGTCGGCTCCGGAATCGGCGGCCTGACCGCCGCCGCAGTGCTTGCCCGCCTCGGAGGCAAGCGGGTTCTTGTGTTGGAAAGGCATATCGAGCCGGGAGGTCTAACCCGCTCAATCCGACGCGACGGCGTCGCCTTCGACACAGGCGTCGGGCACGTGGGGGAGATGGGCGACGGCCAGAACATGCGCAAGTTCGTGGACGCCATCACGGACGCGAAGCTGGAGTGGCTGCGCCTGCCACACCGCTACCGGCAGCTTAAGTATCCAAACTTTACGTTCAGGGTCCCATCCGATATGGACGAATACGAGCAGCAGCTCCTCGCCGCCTTCCCGGAGGAGAGCAAAGCCATTCGTCGCTACTTCAAAGATATCACTAAGGTGAGCCGCTGGGCCCGGATGCGCTTCACCGAATTCCTGGTCCCCAAGTCGATGATCCCACTCATACGGGCTCTTAGGCATCGAAGACACAAGTTGTCTAATATTTCTGCATCTGACTATCTCAAAGCCTTTAAGTCGCCGCAGCTTCGAGCGCTGTTTCACACCCAATGGGGGGACTACGGGTACCCCCCAGCCCACAGCGTGTTTCTACTTCACTGCCTACTTGCTAATCACTACGCCAATGGCGCGTGGTTCCCAGCCGGCGGCAGTGCGCGGGTCGCCCGCACGATCGAACGGGTCATTGAAGCCTACGGAGGTGCGGTCCGGGTGGGCTGCGAGGTTGCGAGCATCCTCATCGAGGATGGCCGGGCCGTCGGAGCCAAAGTCATCGACACTCGTGGCCCGCTGCCGCGCCTGTTCGAATGCCGAGCCCCTGTCGTCATCTCCGGCGCCGGAGCCGGAATCACCTTCCATCAGCTGGTGCCTAGCGACGGGTCGGCGGGCCCCGCTGCGGACGAGTTCCGGAGGTCTCTAGGCGCCGCCGGAATGGGCTATGCCGGTGTGACCCTGCTGTTGCGGCTGCGAGAGTCGCCGGCGATCCTCGGCATGGACGGCAGTGATATCTGGGTGCACACTGACCTCGACGAAGCAGACAGCGGAACTTATACCCGGCGACTGTTCTCGGGCATTCCATCGCGCTGCCAAATCTCCTCCCCGTCCCTCAAAGCGGGGGAGAGGGCCCAACACGCGGTCGAGGTGATGGCATACGCGCCCCCAACAGCGTTTCGCCCTTGGGAAGATGACGGCGACGACGCGGGCTACGAGGCGCTGAAGAAGCGAATCGCTCAGGGGCTGCTGCGCCTAGCAGAGGACGCGGTGCCCGGCTTGACCGCGCTCACCGATCACATGGAACTGGTGACTCCGCTGTCGCCGGACTTTGGGCCCCGGTCACGTGGCCCAATCACTGAGCCGCCTGCGGCTTCGCCCGACTATACCGATATGAGGCACGGACCTCTGACGCCTATCCCAGGGCTCTTTCTGGCCGGTGCGGACGCCGGGTCCGCCGGTTTCGTGGGTGCGCTTATGGGGGGAGTGGTCGCCGCTGCCCAGGTCATCGGCCCTAAGTGCGTTCCCATGCTCCACGCAGGCAAGCTCGAAACGCTTGATGCCCGAAGTCCTTTGACCGACCTTGCCTGCGACGGGGCCACGCTGCCCCCCAACAAGCATCGTGCCAGACTCATCGCTAAGCGCAAGGTTTCACCGCAGTGCTGGCTCCTGACCTTGGAGCTTGAAGACGCGTTGCCATCGTTTATCCCGGGGCAGTTCGCCAGGTTGAAGGTCGCGGCATGGGAGTGGCGCGACTATTCGATCGTCTCGCTCCGCGCGGGGCGTATGGACTTGCTCGTGAGCACCCGGACTGAGGGGCTAGGCTCCGAGTTCGCTGAGGCCGCGACGGAGGGCACCCGTACCCAGGTGGAGCTTCCGCTCGGCAGGTTCGTGCTCCAGGAGTCCCTCGGCCATCGCGTCTTCGTTGCGACCGGCTCCGGCATTGCGCCGTTCGTGTCGATGTTCGATTCGATGGGCGATGAGTTGGCCTACTCAACCCTGATCTACGGGGCCAGGGATCACGGCCACGACCTGACGCGCGCGCTGACATGTCCCATGCCGCAACGAATCGTTCGCTGCCTGAGCTTAGGCAGCGGAGAGGGCGTGTTCACCGGGCATGTCACAGACGTTCTGGCTCAACTCCAGTTCGATCACACGCGCACCGAGTTCTACCTGTGCGGCACGGTGAACATGACCGCGGACTGCACCCGATTGCTGCGTGGGCGTGGCGCGTCGACGATCTTCGTCGAGCGCTACTGACGTCCGGCCTCACGAAGCTTGTCGAGTTGTTCCGCGAGGATGTCCTCTAGCTCGGGAATGCTCCGACGCTCTCGCAGCATGTCCCAGTGGGTGCGGGGCGGCTTGGTTTCCTTGGCCTCGCCGACGGTGCCATCGGACCGGACGGCAACCATTCCGCACTTCTTGCACTCCCACTCGAACGGCAACTCCGCCTCAACAGAGAACGCGACCTCGAAATGATGGCCTTTGGGGCAGTCGAAGCCGATGCGGTTGCGCTCAGCGAACTCGATCCCCTGCTCGTCCTCGAAGCTTTTAGCCCCCAGGCCGACGCCTCGCAGTGCACGGTCAGCCATGCTCCACCTCCTGTCTTGTCACAACGATTATCGACCCGCTGGTGTTCCCACCGAGTAACACCACATGCCTCGCGCTTGGAGGACCTTCTTCAACAGATCCGGGCGATCCGACACGATCCCGTCAACGCCCCAGTCGATCAGCGTGTGCATCTGCGCCGGAAGATCGACGGTCCACACATGCACCTTGTAGCCCGCGCGATGGATCGCAGCGACCCGGCTGCGCGTGAGGATACGGACGGTCATCCCGGCGATGCGCTGTTCCACCGGAATCTGGAAGACGTCGGGCCCGCCTGGACGATGCCGCCGCAGTTGCCCCAACACCATGCTGGCCACCGTGACGGGACCGGCGGCTGTTATAACGCCGGGGGCGAGGCGACGGAAGCGGTCGATCCGGTGCTGGGAGAAGGACCCCACGCACACGCGGTCCTCGGCCCCGAAACGACGGATGACCTCCACTAGGGGTTCGATCGCGCGCGGGGATTTGATGTCGAAGTTGAAGCGGGCTTCGGGGAGGGCCTCCAGTAGCTCCTCCACCCGGGGAATCGGTTCCCGACCGCCGACGCGAGCCTCGCTCACCACGCTATAGGGAAGTTGGTCGATGCGGGCGTCGATGTCGGTGACGCGGATCAGGTTCGGGTCGTGGAATGCCAGCGCCACACCGTCTACGGTCGCGTGCACGTCAGTCTCAAGGTAGTAGTACCCGAGTGCCACGGCGTTGCGGAACGCGGCCAGCGTGTTTTCGATCCCCAGGTTGGCGGTCAGGAGGGCCCCACCCCGGTGTGCCATCGGCACAAACTCAGGTTCCAGGTATCCCTTAGACATAAGCCCATTATTACCACCCTGCAAGGTGCCGCGGACGCAAATGACAGACTGAAGGCATGTTTCAAGTTCTCTCTATCCAATCGTTCGTCAGCTTCGGACATGCGGGCAACGCTTCGGCGATGTTTCCGCTGCAACGGGCCGGGGTGAACGTCCTGCCGGTGCACACCGTGCTGTTCTCGAACCACACCGGATACGAGACGGTCCGGGGTCCGCTGATCCCCGCCAGCGACATCGCGGCGATCGTTCGGGGAATTGATGAGCGCGGCGCGTTGGCTCACACCGACGCGATCCTGTCGGGCTACCTCGGTTCTACGGAGGCGGGACGGGTCGTCCTCGATGCCGCCGCCCTCACGAAACGTCGGAACCCGGAAGCGGTGCTGCTGGCGGATCCCGTGATGGGGGACGTCGACACTGGATTGTTCTGCCAGGAAGGCATACCCGAGTACTTTCGCCACGAGGTCGTGCCGCACGCCGACATCATGACGCCTAACCTGTTTGAGTTGAATCTGCTGCTCGAAAGCGAGTCCAACACCTTGAGGGAGATCGTCGCTGCCGCGCGCGAACTTAGTGCCGCCGGACCCGGCATCGTCGTCGTCACCTCGGCCGCTGCCAGCGATCTGTCCACCGACAAGGTGCACATGGTCGCCGTGTGTGATGGCGGCGCCTACCTGGTCACGACGCCGCTGCTCCCTCGAAACTTCGTCGGAACCGGTGACCTGACTTCCGCGATGTTCCTGGCAGCCTGGCTGAAGGGGCGCGACGTCGCCGAAGCCCTCGGCCGGGCCGCGTCCATCGTGTACTCGGTTCTGGAGGCTTCCAGCATTCTGGGTGGCGACGAGCTACAACTCATCGCCACCCAGGAGCAGATCGTGAACCCGGTGCACCTGTTCACCGCGCACCAGATCGACTAGTTCGGCGACTCGCCCCAGAAGGTATTGATCTTCGCACCGAGCTGGTTGAACCGCTGCGGCAGGTCCTCGTAGCCGCGGTTGATGACGTAGACGTCGCGTAGGATCGTCGTCCCGCGCGCTGCGAGGGCCGCCAGGAAGAGGCATACCGACGGGCGGAGTGCCGGCGGGCACTCAATGTCGCGGCCACGCCACTTGGTGGGACCGATGATCATCAGCTTGTGGGCGTCCATCACCGTCACGTTCGCGCCTAGGTCGGCGAGCTTCTTCAGATGAACAGCGCGGTTGTCGTAGACCCAGTCGTAGATGACCGACTGGCCCTCGGCCGTGGCGCAGATCAACGCGAAGAACGACAGGTTGTCGATGTTGAGGCCAGGAAACGGCATGGGATGGATCTTGTCGAGCGGCGCCACCAGGTCCGAGGGCTTGACAGTGACATCGACGAGGCGCGTCTGACCATTGCGGCTCGCGTACTCGTCGCTCAGCTCGAAGCGCTGGCCCATCTCGTCAAGGACCGCCATCTCAACCTCAAGGAACTCGATGGGGCAGCGGCGGACCGTGATCTCAGAGCGGGTGACGATGCCGGCAGTCAGTAGGCTCATCGCCTCAATCGGGTCCTCGGAGATGAAGTACTCGACGTCGCGGTCGATCTCCGGAACGCCTTGGATCTTGAGGGTTGTCGTTCCGATCCCCTTGATCTCAACCCCCAGTTCGCGGAGGTAGAAGCACAGGTCCTGGACCATGTAGTTACCAGAGGCGTTGCGAATCACCGTGAGTCCCGGCGTACGGGCGGCCGCCATGATCGCGTTCTCCGTAACGGTATCGCCCCGCTCGACCAGCGTGATGTGGTGCTCCTCGGCGCCGTCGCGGACCACCGTCGCGTGGTACTGGTTATCGTGCGCGGCCACCTTCAGCCCCAACCGATGGAGGGCCAACATGTGGGGCTGGACGGTTCGGGCGCCGAGGTCGCAGCCGCCAGCGTAAGGGAGTTCGAAGTTGTCGAACTCGTGCATCAGCGGGCCCAGGAACATCAGGATCGAGCGGGTGCGCCGTGCGGCTTTCTGGTCGATCGTCTCGGGAGTGAGCCGCTCGGGACGGATCAACTCCAGATCGGTCCCCCCACTGATCCAGTTGACTTGGACTCCGATCGACTCTAGGACGTCGCAAATCCGGTCTACCTCTTCGATGCGGGCGATGCCCCGCAGCACCGTGCGGCCGCGGTTCAGCAGCGACGCGCACAGCAACGCGACAGCGGCGTTCTTGGAGGTGCGGACCTCGATCTCGCCAGAGAGCGTGGTCGGACCTGAGATTTCGAAGTTGGCTTTACCCTCGGTGGCTGCAAGGATCAGCGGCATGTCCAGGGCCTCAGCGAGCCGGTCGATCATGTTGAGCGACAGGTTCTGCTGGCCGTTTTCTATGCGGTGAACGGCAGACTGGGCGGTGCCAAGCTCCTCGGCTAGACGCTGCTGGGACCAGCCGCGCGCAGTGCGGGCGTCCCGGATCATGCCCCCGAGAGACTGGGTGGTAACGGTCATGGAACGAGTATCTCATATACGAGATACAAGTTGTTCGACAGCGGTCAGCGGCTGTCAGGTCTAAAGTGGCCCCCATGAGCCCGCAAGAATTTGACGTGATCGTTCTCGGCGCCGGTCCGGGCGGCTACGTGGCCGCCATCCGAGCCGCCCAGCTAGGCCTGAAGACCGCAATCATCGAGAAGCGCTACTGGGGTGGCGTCTGTTTGAACGTCGGTTGTATCCCGACCAAGTCGCTGCTGCGCAACGCAGAACTCGCGCACATCGTCACCAAAGAGGCCGACATGTTCGGAATCTCTGGGGACATCACCGTCGACTACGGCAAGGCGTTCAGCCGGAGCCGTCAGGTGTCGGAACGGATGACCAAGGGCATCCATTTCCTGATGAAGAAGAACAAGATCCAAGAGTTCGACGGCTGGGGCACGTTCGTCGATGCGCACACGATCGACGTCACGAACGACGCTGGCCAGGTGACCCAGGTGCGCGGCAAGAACATCATCATCGCCGCCGGCTCGGTCACCAAGATGCTGCCGGGAACCAAGGTCTCCGCCAACGTCGTGACCTACGAGGAGCAGATCCTCTCCGACAAGGCCCCAGCTTCCATCATCATCGGTGGCTCTGGCGCTATCGGTACCGAGTTCGCATACGTGCTGCGTTCCTATGGCACCGAGGTCACGATCGTCGAGTTCTTCGACCGCATGGTTCCCAACGAGGACGCCGAGATCTCTGCGGAATTGACGAAGGCGTACAAGAAGCTCGGGATCAAGGTGCTCGTCGGCACGAAGGTCGAAGGGATTGAGGACACCGGGTCGGGAGTGCGCGTGACCGTCAGCCCCGCCAAGGGTGGCGAATCCCAGGTGCTGGAGGCTGACCGGTTCCTCTCGGCCGTCGGGTTCGCCCCGCGGACCGAGGGCTACGGTCTCGAGAAGACCGGCGTTGCCCTTACAGAGCGCGGCGCCATCGCAGTCGACGACTACATGCGCACCAATGTGCCTGGCGTGTACGCCATCGGCGACTGCACGGCCAAGATGATGCTCGCCCACGTCGCCGAGGCGCAGGGCATGGTCGCTGCGGAGACGATCGCCGGTGCCGAGACTCACCCGGTCAACTACGACATGATCCCGCGTGCTACCTACTGCCAGCCCCAGATCGCGTCGTTCGGCTACACCGAGCAGCAGGCCAAGGACAAGGGGTACCAGGTCAAGACGGCCAAGTTCCCGTTCGCGGCGAACGGCAAAGCGTGGGGCCTGGGCGAAGGTGTCGGGTTCGTCAAGATCG
>CAMCJC010000083.1 GCA_945875065.1 uncultured Propionibacteriaceae bacterium
ACAACCTCCACAACCGTTGTTGCGCACACCGCCTGAACCCGCCAGGGGTTTTGCAGGGCTCGTTCACCTAGCCCGGCGATTCGTGCCCGTCTAGGGGGTACCGGGAGGGGCGGGGGAGGACGGCGGGACGATTCGGAGGTTGAGTTGCGCCGCGAGCCAGGCGTAGCGGGTGGCGTGGTAGCGGAAGAAATCCGGGCCTAGCGGGCCGGCGGCGTGGCCTCCGGACTCGACTTGCAGCAGGACTGGGCCGCCGGATGCGACTTGCCGGAAGCGTTGCGCATATTTCAGTGCCTGAACCGGGGGGACGCGCATGTCGTTGGTGCGGACCGTCATGAGGATCGGAGGGTAGGTGCCGTCATGGAGGTTCTCGTATGGGCTGAGGCCTCGGAGCATCTCGAGAATGACGGGGTCGGCTAGAGGGTCGCCCCATTCATTGCGGTCGCTGATGGTCAGCGGCAGATCGGGATTGATCATGGAGGCCAGGACATCGACGTACGCGGACTCCAGGAGCGCGGCGCGGAACCGTTCGGGCGCGTGGTTCATGGCCGCGGCCATGAGGGTGCCGCCGGCGCTGCCGCCGATGAGCCCGACGCGACCAGGCAGGGCGATGCCGTCGGATTCCAGGGCGTCTAGGCAGGCGATGAGGTCGCTTAGGGAGTTGGGCTTGTTAAGACCCCGGCCGCCGTCGTGCCAGGGGCGTCCTTTTTCGCCACCGCCGCGGACGTGAGCGCAGGCGAAGACCATGCCGGCATCAATCAGATGCAGGAGCTGGGGGTCGAATTGGGGCGGGGAGCTGGTGCCGTACGCTCCGTACGCGGTGAGCAGCAGCGGGGCCGGCGTCGTGGTGTCGACCCGGCGGACGATGGTCAGGGGTACTTCGACGCCGTCGGTCGCGACTGTGCGGCGCTCGGTGACGTAGCCGTCGGCGTCGCCGCCGGTCAGTGGAATCGGCCCATCGACTGGACGGGCGAGCGGGAGATCGATGGGCGTGGGCGGCCGCGTGTAGGAGGGCAGGATCAGGGTGATGCGGTCCGCGTCCCAGGCCGGCGAGGCGCCGAGCGAGAGCGGCTCGGCGCTGGTGGCTAGGGGGGTCAGCCTGGGCGGGGTGGCATCGAGGTCGACTAGGGAGAGCGTCGCGGTGGTCTCCTGCTCGCCGGCGATCACCCAGCGTTTGGTGACGATCGGCGGCGTGACGACGCGATCTGGGTGGTGAGGGATCAGGACGACGGGGGAGGCGGGGTCGTCGAATTGATGGGCGCGCACCTCACCGTTGGGATGGTCCGGGCCCTGGATGTGCGCGATCCACCAGTGGCCGCGAGCGGATTCGGCATGCTCCAGCGCGACCTTTGCGTCCTCGGCCAGCCAGTCGAGCAGCTGCGGGGCGTCGTGGTCGCTGATGGCCCACCAGCGGCTACTCGACCGCGACGAGCTCTCGACGAGCACGAACTGTCTAGAACGCGTCGTGTTCAGACGCAGGCGCCGGCCCTGATCCGGCTCGATCAGGACCTCCTCGACGCCGCGGCCGCGCAGGTCGTAGCGGTCAAGGCGGTGGGCGCGCTGCAGGTCGTCGAGCGCCAGCACGTAGAGGTGGCAGCCCGCCGGGCAGAACTCGGTGTGCTCGGCGACCCCCTCCACCCGCAGCAGTTCGGAGCCAGAGTTGACATCGACGGCGTGGATCACGTGCCGCTCGGAGCCGTCAGGATCCTCAGTCCACAAAACGGTATTGCCTGTCGGGTCGATGTCGAGCCGACCGACGGTCGAGCGCCTGTTCGCCAAGGCCGCGTCCAGGTTGACGACTGAGCGGAATGGCACGCGCCCGGTGCGGATGTCTTCGGTGGTTGGGCTGGCGTCGCCGTCGACGGCGACCAACTCCGGGTTCCGGGCCCCGGGCCGCAGAACCGCCAGGAACCAGCGGTTGCCGACGCGCTCGGCCGGCCCGAGGTCGGGGATCTCGCGGGGTGGCGGGGGCGGCATTAGGAGCCTCGCGGTCGCGGCGACGCCCGAGAGCGCGGGGCGGGTGTACGCCGCTTCGCGGCTGAGGAGGAGTCGCTGCGCGTCGGCGTCGGCGCGGAGCCACTCGAATGGGTCGTTCCACTCGATTCTCCCCACCCGGAAGAGGTGCTCTCTAGGCTCCACGCTTGGTCCTTTGTCGGCCATTGAGTTCCTCCTTGATGTTGCCGGTGGGTGCCTGATTGATTCAACCCTTCTTGGTCCTCGAAAGGTGCATTGGTGGGGTTGTCGTGCCCTTTGGTGAACAGCATCCTCCTAACCTAGGGGTCAAGGATCGATAGGTTTCCAAGGCGGTCGTGCACGTCTAATGCGCAATAGCTAGGACTTTTGCCTATAAGGCCGACAGGGAGTCCTGGGTTGACCCCATTGTTGCGAGGTGATTTGAATAAGTCCATCACCCCAGAGAGGAGCCACCCCGATGGACATGCGATATGTCGCCTACTGCTACGCGGATCGTCAGTTCTATGATCTTCCGCAGAATGCGGCGACGCAGTCCTCGGGCGGTCGGATGTTCCAGGTGCCGACCCTCGATTGGAGTGACTGGGAGATTCACGTAGCCGAGGGCTGGACATATGTCTCGCCCAACGGCCTCGTCATCCCGGATCAGGGGTGGAAGATTCACGTCTCGGCGAGTTTTGAAAATGCCCAGGAGTTACTGAACATCGTCGGCGAGTACTGCCACGCGCACCGCCTCTCGTTCAAGCACCTGCCGGCCGGCGGTGACCTCCTGCGGGCGAACACCAAGTACGCCGATCGCGGCGGCAGCGGCAAGTTCATCACCTTGTACCCGCTCGACGTAGACCACTGCGAGCAGGTGCTGAAGGATCTAGATGCCCTTGTCGGAGGGCAAGACGGCCCGTATATCCTGAGTGATGTCCGGTACAACGACGGCCCTCTCTACGTGCGCTACGGCGGCTTCCGGCCGATGTACATGCGGGGCGAGGCCGACTCCCTCGTCGCGGCGATCCACGGTCCAGATGGTGAACTCGAACCCGACGTTCGGGCGCCGATCTTCTCCCCGCCAAGCTGGGTTCAGCTCCCTGCCTTCGTGGTCGAACAGGTGGTAAAACTCGGCGGTAAAGAACGGCCCGAAAGTTTCCGCTACGACGTCAAAAGTTCCCTCCACTTCTCCAATGGCGGCGGCATCTACAAGGCAGAATCCTTGGACCGCCCTGGGGAAACCGTGGTCCTCAAAGAAGGCCGTCCCTTCGCCGGCGTAACTCCAGACGGTAAGTCCGCCCTGCTGCGCCTGCGTCGCGAGGCCGAGTTCCTGAGAGAGCTCTCCGACATCCCCGGGGTCGTGAAATACATCGACTATTTCGAGCAGGACGGGCACGAGTTCCTAGTCCAAGAGCTCGTCGAGGGTACGACGCTGAACAGCCACATGGTGTTGCGCAACCCTCTGACTGTGCCGAACGTGACGGACCAGGAAAAGGCCGAGTACCGCGATTGGGCACTGGATATTTTGCGCCAGACTGAGGAGGCGGTGCGCGAGTTCCACGAGCGCGGCATCATCTTCGGGGATCTGCACCCGAACAACGTGATGTTGAACGAGGACAACCAGGTCCGTTTCATCGACTTCGAGATGGCCTACCGGATCGGCGAGACCGACATCGCCCCCGCCGGCGCACCCGGGTTCATGCCCGAGGACGGCCGCATGGGCGTTAGCGCCGACCTGTACTCGCTCGGCTGCATGAAGCTCGCGTTCTTCATCCCCCTGACCGTGCTGCTGCCGGTCGATCCGTTGAAGCTCGACGATCTCATCGCTCGCGCCAAGGCCTACTTCGACTTAACCGACGAGTTCTGCGACTCGATCCGCGCCGACCTCGGCATGACGGTGCGCCGCGAGCTGAGCCCCTTGGCCGGCCGCACCCGCGACCGCGCCCGCGCTTGGCGCATTGACGATGCCGACGCCACCGCCGCCCTCATCGACGATATCGAGGTCGGCATCTGGAATCACGCCGATCTGTCCCGCGTCGATCGCGTCTTCCCCGGCGATATCGCGCAATTCAGCGACGGCGGCTACGGCATAGCGCACGGCGCCAGCGGCGTTCTCCTCGCCTTGACCCAGGACCATCCGCGTCGCGAAAGGGTTCTCGATTGGATCGTCGACGCCACCCGCACCCCGAGCCAGCCCGCGTTCGGCTTCTTCAACGGCGTGGCGGGGGCAGCCCATGCGCTCCGACGGTTCGGACGAGACGAGGCCGCCGCCAGCATCGAGACAAACCTCCAGGCGATGCCGCTCGAGCGCCTCACATCCGACTATTTCTCTGGGCTGGCCGGCATCGGTATCCATTTCATGGACGAGGCCAGCCGAGGTGTCGACAACCTGAACGAGGGTATCGAGCGCATCCGTGCGATCCTCGCCGACCGCGTCGATGAGGACCACTCGTCGATTATCGAGATGATCGATGGCTTCCCGGTCGCACGGACCGACAAGGGCGGCCTCATGCGCGGCCTCAGCGGCCAGGCCCTGTACTGGATTCGCAGCTTCGAGCACACCGGCGACGTCCAGGATCTGGACCGGGGGGAACGGCTGCTGCGGGAGGACTGCGCGGTCCTAGTCGACTGCCCGGACGGCTCGGTTCAGTTGAACGAAGGCTGGCGGGTCATGCCTTATCTCGCCTCGGGGGCGGTGGGCGTAGGCCTGGTCATCGGACGCCTGTTGCAGTACCGCGACCTGCCCGACCTGCGCGAGTACCTACCGAAGATCGCGCTGAACTTAAGGTCCGAGTTCGTTATGGAGCCCAACCTCCTCAACGGCCGCTGTGGGCTGATGCTCTACGCCGATCAGGCGCTGGAAGCCGATCTTGGCATTGAGTCTCCGGGAGACGAACTCATCCGCCAGGCGCACACCCTCGGCCTCCACGCCTTGGTCCACCGCGACGGCCTGCACTTCCCGGGCGAACAGCTGATGCGCCTGTCCTGCGACTGGGCCACGGGCAGCGCCGGCGTCCTGTCGCTCCTCCGAACGTTCGCACATCGTGTGCACGGCCTCGGGCAGGCCGACTACCGCCTGCCCCTTCCAGGTTTGGACCTGCGGTCCAAAGCACGTGAGGGTTCCCCTGCGCCCGTGGCGCCTAAGGGACAGGGAGCCATCCGAATCCATGAGAAAGGAGGTGAATCAAATGTCGTACTTGCTTGATCTTCAGGATCGGGAGCCCGAGCGCGAGGATGCCCGCTGGCACGGACGCGGCCACGGACACGGATCGTCGCACTCCTCGTCTTCGTCCTCTTCTTCGTCATCGAGCAGCTCTAGCTCGTCCTCCAGCTGGGGGAGCAGCAGCTGCTACAGCATCTGGTGCTGCTGAGTGATAAGGGGTGGCGCCGCCAGTCGGCGCCACCTCGTTTCAGATCCCAACCTTCGGAAGCCTAAACATGTCACGAGTCCAAGGCCGCCGCGCCGCCGTCCCCGAGTCGACTCCCATCCAGTATTTGTGGGAGCTTACCCGCGGTGCGCGCGGCGGGTTGCTAGCTGCCATCGTGCTATCGCTCGGCACGTCGATCATCACGATCTTCCAGCCGCGCATCCTCCAGAACGTCGTCAACGAGGCCTCCGCCGGCGCGGTGCGCGTGGATTCACTGACGACGCTAGCCGTGCTCGTGGTCGGCGCGTCGCTCGTGACGAGCCTCGGCAGCTATTTCGGTGGCATCAGCGCCGAGCGCATCTCCCGCACGCTGCGGGAGCGAATCAGTGGCCGCCTGCTGTCTATGACGATCCGGGAAGCCGATAAGACCAACAGCGCCGACCTGCTGGCCCGCTCCACCTCCGACTCGATGGTGGTCCGCGGCATGATCATGGGCGGCTTGCTTCCGACGCTCGGATCGGTCGTGATGCTGGTCGGCATCGCCTATTTCATGATCCTGATGGATGCGTTCCTGTTCGGCGTGACCGTCGGCGTCGTTTGTCTCGGCTTCACCCTGGTGATGTTGGTCGGAAAGACGGTGAAAAGGTCATCCCGCGAGTTGCAGGAGGCTACCGGTGCCTTCTCAGTCGCAATGGAACGGATGCTCGCGTCGCTGCGCACCATCAAGGCCTTCAACGCCCAGCGGATGGAATACGCCAACGTGGGCAAGGAGTCAACGACGCTGTGGCGCGCCGGGATCACGCTCGTGCGGTTGCAGTCATTCATCCAGCCGGCCCTCAACCTCTGTCTGCAGGGCGCGTTCGTCGCCGTGATCCTCACCGGGTCGCTGCGCCTCAGCCAGGGCACGCTGACCATCGGGGGCCTGATGGCCTACCTGATGTACCTGTTCCTCTTGGTCAACCCCATCGCCTCGCTAGGCGGCTCGTACACCCAGATCCAGATCGGCCTCGGCGCCCTCGGTCGGCTTCGTGAACTCGATGGCCTCGACTCCGAGGACTACGCCGCCGGGCATCCCGTCACCCTCGCCCCGTACCGTTTCGCCGAGCCGCCGCTGCTGGAGTTCCGCGACGTCTGGTTCGCCTACGAGCCCGGTACCCCGACCCTGCGGGACGTTTCCTTGACGATCCGACGCGGCGAACATGTCTGCGTCGTCGGCCGCAGTGGCTCCGGCAAGAGCACCCTCATAGAGCTGATCGAGCGGTTCTACGAGCCCGACCACGGCCGAATCCTTCTCGACGGCCAGGACATCCGGTTCCTCGACCTCGGGTCTTACCGGGCAAGGTTCGCTCTGGTCGGCCAAGGGGGCGACGTTCTGACAGGCACGCTGCGGGATAACCTGACGCTCGGCGACGCGCGCCACAGTGAAGAACGGCTATGGGAGGTCCTGGACATGGTGGGGCTGCGGGAATTGGTCGGAAGGGGCGAGTTCACACTCGATACCGACCTCGGACAACACGGCATCACCCTCTCCGGCGGGCAGCGGCAGCGCATCGCCTGGGCGAGGGCCCTGCTCTCCGATGCCGACATCCTTTTGCTCGACGAACCCACTGCCAATCTCGATCCCGTCACCGAACGTGCCGTGCGACGCCTCGTGCAGGGGCTCGGCGGCAAGACCGTCATCACGGTCACGCACCAACTCGACTCGGTCACGGAGGCGGACTCGGTCATCGTCATCGAGGACGGCCGACTCGTCGCCCAAGGCTCCCACGAGCAGCTCATCAGCTCCAGCCCCACCTACCGGGCTCTGGCCACCCCGGGACCGAGGCTCGTCGCGTGAGTGAGCCGCGCCGGATCCTCCTCGTTGACGACGACGAGGAGGTCCGCTCCACGTACCGGGAGTTCTTCAACTCCCAGCCCGACTACCAGGTGGTCGGGGAAGAACCCGATGGATCCGAGATCGTCGCCGCCTACCTGGAGTCCCGGCCGGATATCGTGTTGATGGATCTGAACATGCCCAACGTGTCCGGCATCGAGGCGATCCGGCTGCTCCACTCGCATTGGCCAGACGCTTGCATCGTCGCCATGACCACGTTCGGGACCCGCGAGTACGTCGTGACGGCGCTCCAGAACGGCGCGTCCGGCTACCTTTTAAAGGAAGTGGGCGGCACGGCGCTGCTGGCGGCGATGGACCAGGCGGTGCGCGGCGAGATGCCGCTGTCGTCGTCGGTTCGGCGCGCGCTCGTGCGCGCGGTCCTGGAGGAGGAACCCGCCCCGATGGAACAAAGCGCACTGTCGCCGCGCGAGGTCGAACTCGTGACGTGGCTGACGCACGGGTTCAGCAACCAGCAGATTGCCGAGCGCATGTTTCTCGCCGAGGGCTCGGTCAAGCAGTACTTAGCTCGACTTTCCGAGAAGCTCGGAGTCTCCTCGCGGACCCAGGTTATCGTTCGGAGCATTCAACTGGGGGTCGTCGATCCGAGTTCCGTGCCCTTGATCGGCGGCGACGAGGCCTAGCCCGGTCCGCGGCAGGAGCGCCTGTACGACCCACTGGCCGCCGATCGGGCCGGCCCTGAAATTGCCGCCGGTCATCGCGACCCGCTCCCTAAGACCCAACAGGCCATTGCCGGTGGAGTCGGGCGACGTGCGCACCACCCCGTCGAGAGGTGAGCTTACGGCTAGGCTAACGCCGTCGACGAGGCACACCACCGTGACCCGCACCGTCCCGTCGGGAGGTGCGTAGCGCACGATGTTCGTCGCCGCCTCGGAGGCGATCCGGGCGATCGTGTGGCGCGTCGTGCCCTCGACGTGGTCGACGGCGGGGTCGATCGACGCGTCTACGCGCCTGCCGGTGTCGCGCAGCATCGCGATGGATTCGGCGATGACCGCAGTCGGTGGGCGCCGGAACGGGGCCTCGCCGACTGGTTCGCTCCGCATCAGCTGAGTGAGGGAAACCAGGTCCTCGCGGGCGCGTTGATTCAGGTCGCTGACCTTCACGAGCGTTCCCCGCAGGAGGACCGGGTCGGTCGAGTCGGCATGGGTCGTGACCAGCATTGAGATTTGGGACAGCTGGTGGGCGATGATGTCATGGAGATCGCCGGCGAGACGCCGCTGCTCGTGGGCCCGCGCCCCGGCCGCCGTCGCAGCCAGTAGGGCGAGGTGATCCTGCTGGCGCGCACGGTCGGCGTCGAACTCCGCCAGGGTCGTGCCGATGGCGAGACCGAAGAACGGATAGACCAGCAGCGAGACGATTGGAGCGAGACCCTGGCCGAGACCCCACAGGACGAGGAACCCGAGCGCGCCGGCGAGCGCCGGAATCGTCCATCGGGTGCGCCGCACCGTCGCCAGGCCTCCGAGCAGTGTCAGGGCGGCGTGGAGGGGATGGATCAGCGCCGTCGAGAACGGCACCCACAAACCGGTCAGGAGCACCACCCCGAGGGCCGCGATGCCCGCGCGAATACGCCAGGTGCCGAGTAGAGCGGCACCCCACGTCGCGACCCATAACAGCGCGGTCGCGGTGGGCTCGGGACTGGTGGCCGACTCGTGAAGCAGCGCCAACATGGCCCACATCGCGCCGCCGACTGCGATGGCGCGGGCGGCGATGCGCCCCCAGGCGAGCGTCCCGACTTCGCGAGCCATCCGTCGCGGCACCGCCGGCGCGACGGGCAGCGTCAGGTCGAGTGACTCGCTCCCCGGGGTCGCGGCACACGAAAGCGTGCCGCCGGCCTCCTCGATTGCGGCCTCCAGCGCCCGGAGCGTGCCGGGAAGGTCCCTGGGCGCATGCGTAGTTGGGTAGCCGACATGCAAGCGGAGGGCGTCGTCATCGCGAGTGACCACAACTACGATCTCGGCGCCGGGAACGGCGGCGGTGCGGGTGTGGTCGGCAACCTCCCGGAGCGCCCGGTGGAACAGCAGCGGCGCGGTCGCGACCTCCGCC
>CAMCJC010000084.1 GCA_945875065.1 uncultured Propionibacteriaceae bacterium
GGGGAGGCGTTCCTCGGCCCGGTACTGACCGACCTCGCGGGTCGTCGCGGCCAGGTCCTCGGATCCGACGCGGATGCCGAGCACCACGCGATCATTGAGGCTCTCGTACCGCAGAAGGAGTTGGTCAACTACCCGATCGACCTCCGCGGCCTCGCCCAGGGCACCGGCACGTTCACGCGCGAGTTCCACAGCTACGAACTGATGCCACGCGAACTCTGGCCGGAAAAGAAGTCCTAGAGACCCATCGAAGGCAATTGTGCGGCCCCTGAAGGGGCCGCACAATTGTCGTCTCAGACGCTCATAAGGGCGCCGTTTCGGGCCGCGAAGGAGTTCTTGTCGACGATCTGCTTGCCGAAGGGGAAGCAGGTGACGGGGATCATCTTGATCGAGACGACTGCGTTGACGATCCCCACGATCGTGATGGCCTGCGCGATGGCCGCGATGACGTGGCCGATGGCAAGCCAAACGCCGGCGAGGATGAACCAGATCGCGTTCGCGAGGGCCGACGGCGCGCCCGCGCCGGGTTTGCGCACCACGACCCGCCCAAACGGCCAGGCCACATACGCGGCCATTCGGAAAGCCGCGACACCAAACGGGATCGTGATGACCAACACGCAACAGATCAAGCCGACGAAGGCGTAGGCCAAGGCCAGCCAAAGGCCGGCGAACAGGAACCAAATCAAGTTGAGCAGCGTACGCATGCACCAACGTTACCCCGGCAGGCTCCCCATACCCTCAGGAGGTCGTGCTCATGAGGGCGCGGGTGAGGCGGTCGGCGAGTGGGGTCGGCGGCGGGGGTGGAACAAGAGCGTCTCGGGATCCAGGCGGTAGGTGCCGCCGAAGGCGGCCTCCAGCGTGCCGTTCCTGGCGAGGTCGTCTGGGAGGCCTTCGACCACCCGGCCTTCGGTGGCGACCCACAGACGGTCAGCGTGTCTCGCCGCGACCTCCACGTCGTGGGTGCACACGACGACGCCGAGCCGCTGGCCCTCCGCCAGGCGCGCCACGAGCTCGAAGACCTGGAGCCGGCCCGGCGGGTCAAGGAATGCGGTCGGCTCGTCCAGCAGCAGCAGCTTCGGTTCCTGGGCCAATGCCCGCGCGATCAGCGCGCGCTGCCGCTGCCCATCAGATAACTCCGCGAACCGCCGGTTGGCCAGGTCCTGCGCCCCGACGATCTCCAACGCCTCGACGATGGCCCGCCGGTCGTTCCCCCTGAGCCGCCCCGTCATGCCCGTGTACGGGTGGCGTCCCAATGCCACGACCTCAGCCACCGTCAGCACCCCGGGATCGACGGCGTCCGTCAGGACCGTCGCCACCATCCGCGCCCGCTCGCTGATCCTCAGCCCGCCCAGTTCCCGCCCGTCGAGGACAATGCGTCCCGCCAGCACCGGTTGCAACCCGGCGAGGGTGCGCAGCAGCGTCGACTTGCCCGCTCCATTAGCTCCGACGAGACACACCAACTCCCCCGACGCGACCTCCGCCCTGACCCCGGCCAAGACTTCTTTTCGACGCCGGCCCGCACCGTAGCCGACGCTCACCCCCTCCAGCACCAGTCTCACAGCGTCACCTTCCGCCTGCACAGCAGCACCCACAGCACCACCGGAGCGCCGAACGCCGCATTGACGGCGTTCAACGGCAGCAGGGAGTCCCCTGGCAGCATCGTCAGCAAGTCGGCTAGGAGCGCCAGGCAGGCCCCCAGCAGCGCGACCCCCGGCAGCAGGATTCGATGGCGGGAAGTTCGAAATAGGGCCCGAGCCAGGTGCGGTACCGCCATCCCCAGAAACTGGATCGGCCCGCAGAACGCGGTGATAGCGCCGGTCAGCACCGATGTCCCCGCGATCAGCAGGCCGCGCGCGCGATGCAGCTGCAGCCCGAGGCTCTGCGCATAGTTCTCCCCCAACAGGAGTGCGTCCAGTGGCTTGGCCAATCCGGCCATCGCCACCAGCGACGTCACGACGACCGCCGCCAGCACGCGCAGGTTGGTCGTCGTCACTCCCCCATAGCTGCCGAAGCCCCAACGCGCGTATGCGGCGATCAACTCCGGCGTCGAGAACGACATCAGCACCGACACCCCTGCGGAGACCAGGTACCCCAGCATCACGCCGATCAGCAGGAGCGTCGTCGCCGACCGCACCGTCCTACCCAGGAGCAGCACCAGAGCCATCACCGCCGCCGACCCAAGCGCCGCCGCGAGGATGATCACCAAGCCACCGCCGAGCCCAGCGGATAGCACCGCTGCCCCGCCGACCGTCAGGATGACCACGGCCACCCCCAGCGACGCTCCGGATGAGATGCCCAGAATGAATGGGTCCGCCAAGGGGTTGCGAAACAGCGTCTGCATCGCCAGGCCAGCGGTGCCGAGCGCCGCTCCCGCCAGGCACGCGGTCGCGATCCGCGGCAGCCGTACCTGCAGGACGATCAGCCGGACGACGGGCCGCACAGGCTGTCCCGTTAGCGCGGCCCACACATCGACGGGCGTAACCTTCGCGGGCCCAATCCAGAGCGCCACCAGCGCCGTCGCCACCAGGACTGCGGAGATGGCCACGAGCCAGAGGCCCCGCCGCATCAGTCAGGAAGCTTCTTGTAGAAGTAGAACTCCTTGTCCGCGAAAAGATCCGGGTGAGCCGCCTTGGCCATGTCTTGCAGCACCAGGTCGGGACGCACGACGCCCTGCTCCCAGTAGTCGTTGGCTATCCCGCTCGTCCGGGCAGTCGGGTTGTAGACCTGCTTCTTGACCGCCCCGCCGATCTCCAGCAGCCTCGCATCGGAGTCGCTGATCGCACTGATGGAAGCCGTCGCACCAAAAGAGTCCTGGTTCAGCCAAAGATCCGTGTCGGCGGCGGCTTCGAGCACGGTCTCGATCGGGACCGGCACGCTGCCGGTCTCCTCGTCGCCCGCGAAGATGTAGTCCATGCCGGCGTCCTGGAGGAAGCCCGCCAGATAGCTCTTGCCGCCGGGGCGGAGCCACTGCCCCTGGTACGGCGACCCCGTCACGGCCTTCGGCTTTTTCTCTGCCGAAGCCACCTTGGCTTTGACGGCCTCGTAATCGTCGGCGATCTTCTTGAACCGTTCCTCGGCTGTGGCCTCCGTGTTCGTCAGCAGAGCCGTGAACTTGATCCACTCGGCGCGGCCAAGCGGGCTCGTCTCCAGCCACTCGGCGTTACCGACCACTGGGATGCTCAGTTCCCTCAGCTTGTCCAACTCGGCATCCGGTGTGCCGGAGGCCATGAAGAGATCGGGCTCAACGCCGGCCACCTTCTCAACGTTGATCTTGCCCTCGGCAGTCAGTAGCTCTCCGCCGGCCTTGCCCTCTGCTACGAGGCCCTTGATCGTCTCTGAATAGATCAACGACGAAGCCGGCGTGCCGACTAACGAGTCAGTCACCCCCAGCATCTCGAACGCGGGTAGCTGGGTCGTCGACGACGCCACTGCTTTGTGCACTGGGATCGTCACCTTGGTGGCGTTCGCGACTTCGGACGGCAGTTCGGGCGTCGCACCGCACTGCACGAGGACGTAGGTCGCGGGCTCAGCGCCGGACAACGGTTCCTTGACCGTCACCTTCTTCCACGATCCGTGGTACTCGACGGTGACGCCGGTGGCATGCGTGAACGTCGCTTTGTTCGGGAAGTAGTCGGCCGCCGGGTCGAAGTTCTGCACGCAGCCGTCGGGTCCAAGCGACTCGACGGCGCTCTGGGCCACCGAATCAGAAGTGGCTGTGGCTCTGGGGCCGGCGTGGCAGCCGGTAAGTGCTATGGCGACGGCGGCGGCGCCCGCTACGAAGGTAACTCTCATTTTCGCCCTTTCCAGGATGACGCGTCCGATGGGGTCACCGCGGCGGCAGTTCCTGACTTGTCTCACAGTGGCGCGACCGTTCCGGAATTGCACCGGATTCCTGTCCCCGCGGCATCGTCGACTCTACCCACGAAACCGGCGCCTCGGGTCGAAATCGATATCATCGGCGCGTGACCTCGAACCGCCCGCACCGCTCGGTCGTCAGCTTCGTTCGGCGCAGCACCCGCATGAACGAATCTCCGCTGAAGACGCCCACATCGACTGGGATGGGACCTTTGGCCGGAGGGCGCCCCGGATCGTCGAGATCGGCCCGGGGGCCGGCGACTCCCTGGTCCCAATGGCCGCCGCCCGCCACGACTGCGACTTCATCGCCTTCGAGGTCTTCGCCCCCGCCGTCGCCTCGACCCTCGGCAAGCTGGCGCGCGGGGGTGTCGACAACGTCAGGGTCCTGCTGGTTGACGGCGCCCAAGGCCTAGCCCAGCTCCTAGACGACGAGTCCGTCACCGAGCTGTGGACGTTCTTCGCGGACCCGTGGCACAAGGCCCGGCACCACAAGCGTCGCCTCGTGAATCCGAACTTTGCCGATGTCGTCGCCGCCAAACTCGCCCCCGGCGGTCTGTGGCGCCTGGCCACCGACTGGGAGGACTACGCCCTTTGGCAGCGCGACATCCTCGATGGCCACCCCCGCTTTAGAAACGTCCACGACGGCTGGGCGCCCCGCTTCAAAGCCCGCCCCGTAACCAAGTACGAGGCCCGCGGCCTCGCTCAAGGCCGCACCGTCCACGACCTGACTTACGAGCGCCTGCCATGAGGTGCCGCATCGACCTGGCCTACGACGGCGGCCGCTTCCACGGTTGGGCCGCCCAGCCGGGGCTGCGCACCGTCCAGGGCGAACTCGAGGCGGCCATCGCGACCATCCTGCGGCTGCCCGAGCAGCCCCGGCTCACCGTCGCCGGCCGCACCGACGCCGGCGTCCACGCCCGCGGGCAGGTGTGCCACGTCGACCTCGACGACGCCGATCCAGACCACCTGCGGTATCGCCTACGCCGCATCCTCCCCGACGACATCGCCATTCGACGAGTCGTCGAGGCCCCCGCCGGCTTCGACGCCCGATTCTCCGCGATCTGGCGACGCTACCGCTACCGCCTCATCGACTCCGATCAGATCCCCGACCCGTTGCTGCGCCGCCACGTCGCCCAGGTGCGCCACCCGCTCGATATCGCGACGATGGCCGAGGCCGCTGCGACGCTGACCGGCCTGCGCGACTTCGCGCCGTTCTGCAAGCCCCGCGACGGCGCCACCACCATCCGCGACCTCCGCGAGTTCACAGTCACGCAATCAGGCGGCGTCATCGAGGTCCACCTCGTGGCAGACGCCTTCTGCCACTCCATGGTCCGGTCCCTCGTCGGCGCGCTGACCGTCGTCGGAGGTCTCAAGCGCGACCTCGCCTGGTTGGAGCGCACCGCCGCCACGAGCCGCCGCTGCGGCGATGTCCCGTTGATGCCCGCCCACGGCCTCGTCCTGGAGGAGGTCGGGTATCCCGCCGATGATCAGCTCGCCAAGCGCGCCACCGAGGCCCGGGCCGTCCGCACCCTGGAGGAATCGTGAGCCATTACTTCACCAACGACGACGCGCCGCTTGTCACGCGCGAAATCCAGGCGACGGTTTTCGGCCACGACCTCACTTTCACCACCGCGAACGGTGTCTTCTCCGGTTCCCGTCTCGACCCCGGCACCGCGGTGCTGCTGCGCAGCGTCGACCCGCCGGCAGCGGGTCGTGTTCTCGACCTGGGCTGCGGCTTCGGTCCGATCGCCGTCGGCCTCGCGGTCGCCAGCCCCGCGGTGATAGTCGACGCCGTCGACGTCAACGACCGCGCCCTAGAACTCACCCGCCGCAACGCCGAACGCGCCGGCGTCGCCGACCGCGTCGCCACGACCTCGCCCGCCGACGCCAGCTACGACGAGATCTGGTCCAACCCGCCGATCCGCATCGGCAAGGCCGCCCTCCACGAACTCCTGCTCGCCTGGCTGCCAAGGCTGAAGCCGGACGGCATCGCCTGGCTGGTCGCCAGCAAGAACCTCGGCGCCGATTCCCTGGCCGCCTGGCTCACCGAACAGGGCTGGCCGGCGGTCAAGGTCGCCTCCGCCAAGGGCTTCCGCGTCCTAAAGGTGCGACGCGCCGCATAGTGCCATCTGGGCGTTCATATACCACACGCGTTTTCGTCCCATAGGATGGGGGTAGCTCAATCGACAAGAGGAGTCATCCATGACCTACGTCCTGCCTGATCTCGACTACGACTACGGCGCGCTCGCACCGCACATCGCCCCCGAGATCATGGAGTTGCACCACAGCAAGCACCACGCCGCCTACGTGGCCGGCGCGAACGCGGCTCTGGAGCAGCTTGCCGAGGCTCGGGCCACCGGCAACTTCGGTGCCATCAACAAGCTCGAGAAGGACCTCGCGTTCCACCTCGGCGGACACATCAACCACTCGGTGTTCTGGAAGAACATGTCGCCCGAGGGCGGTGGTCGTCCCGAGGGCGAGCTCGCAGCCGCGATCGACGAGTTCTTCGGTGGCTTCGAAGGCTTCCAGAAGCAGTTCAACGCCACCGCCAACGGCATCCAGGGCTCCGGCTGGGCCGTGCTCGTCTTCGATGTCCTGGGCCGCCGTCTCAACGTCAACCAGCTGTTCGACCAGCAGGGCAACCTCCCCGCCGGCCAGCTCCCGCTGCTCCAGCTCGACATGTGGGAGCACGCGTTCTACCTGCAGTACAAGAACGTCAAGGGCGACTACGTCAACGCCTGGTGGAACGTCGTCAACTGGAACGACGTCGCCGAGCGCTTCTCGAAGGCCGCCGCCTTCCAGTTCTGAACCTTCTAAACGCGACGCGGCCGAGGACCTCATCGGTTACTCGGCCGCGTTGCGTCGTCCGCCGCGTCGGAGAGCGCTGCCGGGAGGCGTCAAAGTTGACAGGCCTGTTCAGTTGATCCGAGAAGCCCTCAATCCACTCGAGACCGTAGCCCCCAGGAGCGGTTGCTACCGCGCTGGGCCTCATTGCGGTGGGCCTCTTGGCGGTGTGGAGGGGGTGGACTTTCTACACGGAGACCCCGCCACGGTTCGTGATCGGCTACCGCGGATCGAGTGGATTGAGTTGCCCTCCCCTGTCCTTGTTTTACGGCGGCTTGTTTATGTGGAGCTTGGCCGCAGCCGGTTTGACCCCCCTCGCCCCGTGGCTTCCGAAGTTGGGCAAGGCCTCATTGGCATCGTGTGGTTGTTCTCTGGGCTCGTGTCCCTCATCGGCTTGTTCTTCTGGTTCCCGCCCTTCCTCCTGCCCCCTTGGTACCGGCGCGCTCGAAGAGCTGGGGTTCCTCCCAACGATCCGGTGTCGGGCATTCAAGTCCCTACCGAAGCAGGATCAGATCGCCGCCGCCCGACGCGGCCGTTGAACTGCCCTCGCGGCTCGGTCAGGCGAGGCTCGCGTCGTCTGGCCGAACCCGATAAACCCACTGGGGCACAGGTCGCCCGGTCAGCCAAGCCCGCCACACGGTCCCGACGACGAACGGTGCCATGAACAAGGCGAGCGCCCAACGAGAGACGCGGCGCAGCGGAATCTCGACGCTGACGGGCACGAACCCGAGATCCCCAAGCCGGTTCCCACGCCGTGACGCGCAAGCGTCGTGGACGCGGCCGTCGATCGTGACTTTCACCCACGCGTGGGCAACGTGCCACCAAGGATTCCCCCAGCCTCTAACGCGGGCGGCCTGCACCATCCGGGCCTCAAACCCCAGCTGCCGCAGCACCAGCAGCAACACCGTGTTGTACTGGTGCGACCAGCCGCGTCCGTGCTTCAACGCCGTTTCTGGCCGCTCCCACAGGTGCCACGCCGAGTAGTGGCTGAACTCCCCCGCCACGGTCTGCATCGCGGCGTCGACGAGCTCCCGCCCACTCTTGCCGGTCGAGCGGAGTTCGGAGACCAGATCAGCGATGCTCCGCCCCCCGGGGCGATCCGGCGACGGTGCGGCGATGACGACGGGCACGGCGGCGACGATCCCCAGCCCCGCCAAAATCCGCTTCTTGCTCATCTCTTCTCCTTCACGAATCCCTGCAGCGACCGGTAAGGCACCTCGGCGGCCAGACGTTGATGCAGCGCCAGCATCTTCGTAACAGCGGCGCTCCACGGATACAGCTCGGCTCGTGTCCTGGCCGCGGCCCGCAGCTCGGGCCCCAACCTGGGCATCAGCGTCTCGGCGGCGTCGGCGAGCTGCGCCGGATCCGGCGGCGCCGATGCCCCGCACGTTCCATCGACGAGTTCCCAGGCCCCCCCACGGTTCGCGGTCAGCACCGGCGTGCCGCACGCGAGCGCCTCCAGCACGGCGAGCCCGAAAGTCTCGGCCGGGCAGACAGACAGCGACAGATCCGCCGCGGCGATGCGCCGCGCCAGTTCTTCACGGCCCGCCACGAACCCGTGGAAGAAGACGGGGGCCTCCCCCGCGATCGCCTCCAGCTCCGCCTGGTCGGGGCCGGTGCCGTAGCAGTCCATGCGGATCGCCACGCCGCGCCGGTGCAGCTCGGCCGCCGTCGCGACAGCCAGTTGCGGGCTCTTTTCGTGGCTGAGGCGGCCGAAGTAGACGAGTTTCAGCAGCCCATCCTCGGCCGGCACTCCCCGGGAGGGATGGAATGTCTCCAGATCTACGCCAAGCGATACCAGTTCCAGCTCGGCGCCGGTATTTGCGAACTCGTCGGCCGCGAACTGGCTCGTCACGACGACCGCATCGAAGTCTTTGGCCAGGCGCCGGTTGAGGGCACCCACGACGGTTTCGACGCCGAAGCCGCGGCGGATCCACATCGCCAGCATGTCGGAGAGGCGCTCGTGGCTGAACAGGACCGAGCCCACGTTGCGGTTACGCGCCCACTTCGCCACGGGGGACAGCGTCCACTTGTCGGAGACCTCGACGACATCGGGGCGGAAACGGTCGAGGACGTCCAGGGCGCGCCACGGCTTCGCGATCATCCGATACTGCTTGGTCAGGCGCGGCGCCCGCACCTCCACCTCAATGCCCTGCTCGGTCTCGGTGACGGCGTCACGCGGCCCCGGGCGAACGAAGATCCTCTCGTGCCCGGCGGCGACGTATCCCGCGCCGAGCTGGTCGATCACGACCTTCATCCCCCCGGAGGTCGGGCCTACGAAGTTGGCCAGCTGGGCGATGCGCATGCGCTCATCCTGCCACCTTGGTAGTTAATCCAAGAGAGTGCGGTCAGAGAAAGTCGCTCCCTTGATCTTCCCGAACTCCTCAAGAAGGCGCTCGGGGGTCGTGGTGCTCTTGGTCTCCTCATCAACCTCCAACACGATGCGCCCCTCGTGCATCATGATGAGCCGATTCC
>CAMCJC010000085.1 GCA_945875065.1 uncultured Propionibacteriaceae bacterium
CGCCCTCCCCCACACGGAAATGGGCGAGGCGGCCGCCCGCCTCGCCCTAGCTGCGGCCCGCGGGGAGAGCCCCACGGGCCGTCAGTTGCTGCCGTGCCCGCTGATGGTGCGGGGCTCGACGGCCCCGCCGCGGCGCTAAGGCACCCTAGGCACCACATCCCGGATCCGCGCCGCCCCCTCGGGCGCGACCAACCTCCACGGGAGGTCGTGCCGCCAGGTCGCCGGCACCCCGGCCGCCGGGTACAGCTCGATGACGTCGCCGTCGACCCAGATCTCTGCCCCGGCCGTGACCTCCACCGGCCCGAGTTCCGGATGCTCCAGGACAAGGTCGCCGACCGCCTCGATCGCCCAGCGGCGGCCGCCGAGGTCGACGGGGCCGGTCGGTACCGCGACGTCGGCGCCGAGCAGCGCGGCGCGCGCCTGGGCATCGACGCGGCACAGCACCCGGCCGCCCTCGACCCTCAGTCGGCGGGGCAGGCTCAGGCAGCCCGCGTGGTCGCGGGAACCGTCTTCGCAGCCGTCCTGGCGAACCCAGCCGATCATGAGCGGCTCGCCGTCGGCGAGGCTGACCTGCGGGGCGTAGAAGTGCGTCCCGACGTCCAGCCGCGACGCCGACTCCGTCACGAACCGCAGCCCCTCGCGTAGGTCGCCGATCGCGACGGCGGTGCCGGCCAGATCCCCGCTCTCATGGATCGAGACGATGAGCACCCACTTGCCGCCCAGTTGGAACAGCTGCGGGCATTCCCAGATGTCGGCACCCCCAACGGCGTTCAGCGCCGCGTCGTCCGCCACTAGCAGGTTCTCGTACCGCCAGTTGAGGGGGTCCGTGCGGTCGAAGACCAGCACGACCGGCGACCCGTCCTTCAGCCCCGCGCCGACGACCGCCAGCTCCCGGCCCTCCCATTCGAACAGGAACGGGTCGCGCATGATCTGGATGCCATCGGCCGTCGGGGTTTCGGCGACGACGACCGGCTCACCCCAGGACAGCAGGTCTTCGCTGCCCCATCTGAGGCACACCGTCGACTCGCCGGTCGCGGCGGCGACCCCCGAGTACACGACGGCGGGCCGCTCCAGGCCGGGGTAGAACACCCCGGACCAGCACCCGAACCCATCGGGACCTCCTGGGGTGGGCGCGAACGCGTCGGGGAGCAGCTCCCAGTTCGCCAGGTCCCGGGTGACGGCGTGGCCCCACGCGATCTGCGCGTGCCGCGGGGCGTCCGGGTTGTGCTGGAAGAACACGTGCCAAAGACCGTCGCGATAGGTCATGCCGTTGGGGTCGTTGAGCCAGCCGCGCTTTGGGCGCAGGTGGTAGCCCGTCATTGATTCTCCTGTCATCGGTGGGAGCCGGCGGTCAGACCCTCGCGCAGCGTCCGCTGCCCGAAGACGAACACCAGGAACGCTGGGATCATAGAGATCACGACGCCGGCGAGCACGGTCGCGACCGAGCCGGAGCCCATGTTGCCCTGCAACGACACCAAGCCAAGCGGCAGGGTGAAGTTGTGCTCGCTAATCGTCAGGATCAGGGGGCGGAAGAACTCGTTCCAGTGGAAGTTGAACGCCAGGATCCCGACGATCGCCATGCCGGGCATCGCCAGCGGCGCGTAGATCGACGAGAACGTCCGCCACGGGCTGGCGCCGTCGATCTCCGAGGCCTCGCCGATCTCCTTCGGCAAGCCGAGGAAATACTGGCGCATCAGGAACGTCCCGAACGCCGTCGGGATGGCCGGCAGGATCAGCGCCAGCAGCGTGTCGGCGAGATTCATGCCGCGAATGAGCATGAACACCGGGACGATCGTGACCTGCATCGGCACCATCATCGTCGCCAGAATCAGGGCGAAAATCATGTTCTTGCCCTTGAACTCGAATCGCGCGAACACGTAGCCGCCAAGCGCAGCCGAGATCATCTGGCCGATCGCGATCAGCGCCGTCACCAGGACGGAGTTGAGAATGAGCAGCCACATGTCGACCTTCTCGAACACCGCCGAATAAGACGTGAAGTCGAGGCTGCTGGGGATCACGGAGCCGTCGGTTGACAGCGACTCCGTGGGCGGCCGAAGCGACGCGAACACCGTCCACACGACGGGCGCGAGCGTCGCGAATGCCGCGAGAATCAAGATGACGTAGGTTGCGATCTTCTTCATCACGATCCTCCTCAGCCGTAGAAGACGTAGCGACGGGACAGGCGGAACTGGACGGCGGTGACCAGCATGATCACGATCGTCAAGATGATGCCGATCGCGGAGGCCTTGCCGAACTCGAGCTGCTTGAACGCGGACTCGTAGATGACCATGACTGCGGTGCGGGTCGAGTCGCCGGGACCGCCACGCGTCAGGACATAGGGCTGGTCGAAGATCTGCAGCGCCGAGATGATCGCCATCACGGACGCGACGAGCGTCGTCGGGCTGACCAGCGGCAGCGTGATCTTCCAGAACTGCTGCCAGCTGGACGCGCCGTCGACCTGTCCGGCCTCGTAGACCTCGTTCGGGATCGATGCGAGACCGCCGAGGAACAGCAGGAACGAGAACCCGAAGTTCTGCCACACGTACACCAGCACGACGACGACCATCGCCCCGTGCGTCGACGTCAGCCACGGTACGTTGCCGACCCCGACGAGGTTCAGCAGCTGATTAACCACGCCGAAGTTCTCGTTGAACAGATAGCTCATGATGATCGAGACCGACGCGGCCGAGAGGATCAGCGGGAAGAACAGCACCGAGCGGAAGAACGACTTGATGAGATTCGGCAGCTTCGCGTTGACCAGCACGGCGAGCGCCAACGCCACCGCGAGCTGCAGTGTCACCGCGACGACGACGAAGCCGATCGTGTTCAGGAACGAGACGCGGATCGTCGGATCCGTGACGACCTCCGCGAAGTTGTCGAACCCGACGAACTCGGGCGGCGTGATGATGTCCCACCTGAAGAACGCCAGCAGGACCGACGCGACGATCGGCAGGAACGTGAACAGGCCGAGCCCGATGAGCGTCGGCGCTAGAAACAGCCAGATGAGTGTCTTGCGGCTCATGTCAGGACTCCAAGGCTCGGGAGAGATCCTCGTCGAGCCGCGACAGCGCGGCGGGCAGGTCGGCGGCCGAGCCGGTGACCGCCCCGAGGACGTTCTTGATCAAAGCGGTCTCGACGGCGGCCTGCTGCGGCGGGGCCGGGATGGGCACGCACGGCAGGTTGTCGAGGGTGTCGTAGAAGATCTTCCAGTGCGCCGGCCCCTTCTCGGAATACAGCGCCTCGTTGCACATCGAACGCCTCGTCGGCGTGGTTTCGGGACGCGGGAACGCCAGCTGCATGCCCTCCAGCGACGTGCAGAACTTCACCCACTCCCACGCCTCGTCCTTGCGCTTGGAGGTCTTCAGGATCGCGTAGCCGGCAGCGCCGAATTGGTGCCGCTGGCTGCGCCACTTCGGGAAATACGCGACGTCGTAGTCCGACGGCTTCAGCCCGGCGGCGCTGAGACCTTGCACCCAGAACCCGCCCGCAGGGGTCATACCGATCGAGCCGCCGGAGAACTGCCCGACGAGCTCGTTGCCGCCGCCCTGAGCCGGGCTGGTGCCGAGCCCCTCATGGACCAGGGCGCGCACGAACTCGAACGATTCCGCGACCCGCGCGTCGGTGGCGTTCGACCCCTCCCACAGGTAACCGCCGGAGCGCTTGCCGGCCTCGGCGGGGTAGAACTGCTCCCACAGCCAGTCGCCGCCGTCGGCCTTCTGCTCGGTGAGGAAGCTGGTGTCGTTGATGTACAGCCATGGCACGATGCCGCCCCACAGGCGGTTCGTCCAGTAGAACGGCACGAACGTCGAATCGGCGGCCTGTTTCATGCGCCGCGCGACGTCGAGGAAATCCTGCGTGCTCCAATCCGGGGCGGGGTATTCTATGCCGGCCCGTCCCATCGCCTCGGTGTTGAGGTACATGTTGGCGGCGTTGAAGTCGATCGGCATCTGGTACAGCGAGCCCTTGTACATGAACGCCTCGATGAGGCTGGGATGCACGTCATCGAAATAGTTTTGAACCTCGGCCGCGTCGCGCTTGACGTACTCGTCGAGGGGCTCGGCGAGACGCTCAGCAAACAGCTGCGCCCCCTCGGTGGCTACGACGCACACGTCAGGCGGCGTGCCGGCCGCGACCATGGTGAGGATCTTCGCGAAGAAGTCGGCCCAGTCCGTGCCCTGGACGGCCTGGAGCCGCACGGGAATGTCCGGGTGCTTCGCGGTGAACGCTTTGACCAGCGACTGGCGAGCCTCGGCGTCCTGGTTGGTGCCGAGGATGGCGATCGACAGGGAGTCGTCGTGGCGACCGGGAATGTCCGCACCCGTCAGGCGGGACCACTGGCTTGCGCACAAGCCCACGGTCCCTACGCCGACGGCCCCGGCCAACACCCCGCGTCGCGAGAGTTGCATCATCATTGACCTCCGACCTAACTCGTTTTAGGTGCTACTAGTGTGCGCGCAGAAGCACCCTCAGGTCAAGAGGTTTTGCGAGACTCGATCCCCAGCTACCTGACGCGGCGAGACCAGACGGCCTGGGCAACGATCCCCACGCCGATCGCAAGCACTCCAAGCATCAGCGGGAGCCAGGGGTTACCGGACGCCTGACATGCCCCATCGCTGCAGGCCACCTGTTGCGACGCGGCCCACAGCGCGAAGACCCCCAGCCCAACCAGAACACCGCAGGCTCCTCGTCCACGACAGGCGATCAGCGCTGCCACGAGGGCCGCGACGAGCACAGCAACCCCGATGGGACCAAGCGCAAGCGCGGTCAGACCCACGGGGAACAACACCACCCCGACGAGACCCCAAATCCCAAACCAAATTTTCACTAGCACAACAACTCCTCTACCCATTAGCTCAGCCCTAGTGCAGGCTCCACACCTCCAGGGATCACGAGCCCTATTCAAGAGTCTCACACATTCGAGGAATAGATGAGGAGCTTGCGACTCAACATCCAATGGCACCCACCACTCTTGTCGACGCTGTGAGAGTACACATACGTCCCGTTTGACCGAGTCGTAAAGCTCACCCAATGATACTTCACAACAGTAGTAGGATTGACAAAACAGAACTTGGTATTCCGGAACGTAGCTGTCACTCTCGTGGTCCGCCCACTCCTGGAGGGAGAGTAATACGTTCGCGACCATCCCGAAGCAGTAAGCATCATGGTTCGCTGCACATGGCGTTGAATCGACCTATTGGTCCAGACTTGCCCAGCCGTTACTGAGTTGACGGAAATCCATACTGGATCCAAGACAGACGCCACCAGGCGTGTATAGAGGGGACGAACGGCACTCGGCTCCACTGCACTCTCACTGGAGCCATTCAGCTCAGGATTCTTGGCACGTACAGCGGCAGGCAGCTCTGTCCTAGGATACACAGCCGTAGCAAGTTTCGACACACAGCTCGCGGGGTCATACTCGATTTCTTGAGCGATGATCACTTGATTCACATTCCCCGTCCCGACAAAGGCGAGAGAGCATCCACCATCAGGAGTACGCTCACCACGAACAAGTTTGACGGTAGCGTTAGGAATATCGCTAGGATCAAATTCATAGCGCACCACACCATTGCCGCCCTGAATGGTTACCACTGGCATTCTCCCGGAGTCCGCTCGAGCACCCGAAACCGACAGGACACAAATCATGGCGACGAAAAAACAGAACGCCAGCCCCTTGCTTCATGCTACCCTCCTTGAAGCATAGTAGCCAGCGCCCACCCCAGTCACATTAGGCAATCCAAAACCCACGAAACAGAACGGTTCTCTTGGCGAGTTCTAAGGAATCAAGATCCACTCCCCAGGCTCTCAAGTCATTGAGCCAAACGACAACCCGACACTGGCCGTGCATCCCCAATGCTGCTACACATTAGCAGCTACGCCACTCTAACCATATTTCATGGTAACATGCCGCTCGATGTGCTGCAACTACACAACGAGACTCATCTTGGATGGCCGCGTAGGATGTCCCGTGCCTCATGTGGGAGTGCCCCCGCGATCTGTGGGCCGTTACGGTCATGGGATCAGGGCAGTAGATAGGGACAAGAAGTGAGTTTACGAGGCAGTGCACAGATGCCTACGCCCAGGGGGCGATGGCGTTCGCTGAGCGAAGTGTGTGTGGTGAGGGAGTAGAGCTGGGTGACGCGTCGGCGTTTGATGCAGGCTCCAAGCGTGCTCGCAGCTTGTGAGAGCAGTCCGAGGCGCGAAGGGCACCAACGCTCCTATTCCGCGCCGTAGGCGCTACACAGGATGCGAGTTCTTGCCTCAGGAGCACAGCTGCTTGAAATAGGCCATCAGCTACGAGGCACAGTCGTCCAGGCCCAGACGTCACGCGGGAGGCGGTGGTTTAGGCACAGAGCGCGACGATCGCCCCCGCTCACATCGTGCACGGCTCCCAGGTCACGAGGAGCGCGCCGCAATAGAGCGCAGATCGGGCCGGAACAGATCAGGCAGTGCTCCATACCGGCCACTCAGGTAGCTGGCCTCGACCCGGGCCGTGCGCCGCACGCGGCTGCCATTGAACTCGGCCAGCGACCCCAGGCGGGTGGCACCAGCCTCGCTCTTCTCGGTAAACCAGATCTCGTCTCGGTTCAGCTGGTCCAGCAGGTGCGTGTCGTGGGAGGTGAAGACCAGCTGCGCACCGCGTGGGTTGGAGTCTGGATCGGTGAAGAGCTCGACCAGTCGGGCCGTCAGGAGCGGGTGCAGGTTGGCGTCGATCTCGTCGACAAGCACGACCCGGCCATGATCGAGAGCCCCGAGGACCGAGCCGATCAGCCGGAACCAGGCCCAGGTTCCGTGGGACTCGTCGCGCATCTCGAACTTGCGCTGCTCGCCCCCGAACTCGTTGGACCAGGCGGGGAACCCGGCCCACCAGAAACCCCTCGGGAGTCAGCGCCTGCTGGTCTTCGTACACCACATGCGACACTCCGAGGTCCGCCAGCCGGAGCAGCGCCAAGGCTCGGTCACGCTTCACGCTCGGCTCGGCGTCGAGGAAGAAATCGGTCAGCCCGGTCGCCCACCAGGCCCCTGCGACAACCGGCTGACCGACAATGACTGTAGCGCGCCGATCTGGTCACTGACTGCGGTGATCAAGGGGTCGCCGAAGCGGCGCATGATGGTGAGCGCCAGCGCACGGTCGGTGAGCTGTGTCCGGGTGCCGGCGAGCGCCCCGAGCCCCCGCTGCAGCGTCAGGCGGTGGTCGCCCTCGCCCGTCCGCTCCCGCTCGAAGAACCGTCGCCGACGCCCCTCGGGATAGTGAAACAGCCCCTCATACGTCACGTGCTCCCGACATAGGTCTAGCAGGTACTCGACCCGCACTCCGCCGACCTCCAGGTCGACCGCGAAGGAGGAGTCCGTCGTCGGCCCGGCCCCGAAGGCGAACGGCTGGACCGGGATCGCGTCACCCCAGCGCAGGGAGTCGCTGACCGCGCCGCTCAGCCATTCCATCCCAGGCCAGGACATTCGACTTCCCCGACGCGTTCGGGCCGAACAACCCCGCCACGGGAAGCAGCCCCAGCCCAAGGGAGGGGAGACGACGAACCTCGGGGCGGTCGTCTACGGCCACCAGAGACAGCTCCACCGGCTCCCAAATCGACCGGAAGTTCTCCACCTCGAAACGAATCAGCATGCGTTCTCCCCCGTCGCTACAACGGTCATTTCGTCGTAATCGAACCAAATTGGCCTTGTAACGACGACCTCCCCACGATTTGGAGGGCTCATTCCTTGGCACGCAAAGACCCTCGGTGCCGCTCTACCGCCGGGCCATGAAAGCTTGTTGAGGTCCGCCGCGCAATCGCCGGCTAGGAGGCGCCGGCGTGACGCGTCAAGCGGGGCTAGCCGACCAGTTCCCATGGCCGAACCGGGTCCCTTCGGCGGTTGACGACACCGGCTGACCCAGCAAGTCCAGGATCCTGGACTCAGGACGTTGGCGACTAGCTCGTACCGGGCTGTTGTGCGTCGCGATGGCGTAGACCGCCTCGGACCGAGTCAGTCGGCCGGGGATTAGCCGTCGGTCACCTTGGCCATGAGACGGCCCAGGATGTCCGGAATCCGCTCTGTGACGGCGAGCCAGAAGAGGTCGTCGTTCATCGACTTGTAATCCGGGTGTGCCGCGATATTCCGGGTGGTTCGGATAGCGGCCACTTCGTCAGACGTCAACACTTCCACCAGGCATGCCATGTCCTGACGCTCTAGTAGAGCCGCCAAGCGAATGATGACCACAGTAGCGACGTCGTACGAGTCGTTGCCGTCGACAAACGATTCCCTTCCCGCCGACACGACGCGCTCCGTCCGCGACACAAGCGCCCGTAGTTCGGACTGGAGGTTTCCTTGGCGATGGTTCCGGGTCCGACTCGAACGGGGCGGTGCCTCGAACTTCTCCGTCATAGCGGCAGCGCCTCTGCTAGCGCCTCGGGCATGAGTTCGGCCGCGTGGGCATCATCGACGACGTCAGCCCGGAAACCCGTTAGGCGCTCGACATCCTCGGCGAGCAGCGCCAGGGAGAGCAGGTCCGCCCCGGGGCCGACGGCGATCAACAGGTCAATGTCGCTCGTGAAGTGATCGCTCCCCCGGGCGGCCGAGCCAAAGACCCTCGGGCGGGCGAACCCGAGGCGAGAGGCAGCGTCCCTAATCGCGGCCGCGTGTTCGCTCAGCGGCAGCGCCGGGCGATAGTCGGCCGCCCTCAGGACCCCCTCCAGCAGCTCCGCCGACACCTAACCAGCCCCGTCCTCCAGTTGCTCCAACCTCGAGCGCGAAATCCCGGCACGCCTCGCTAGCTCCTCCTGAGACAGGCCAGCGTCCAGGCGCGCAGAACGAATCAGCTGCGCCGCCCGGGACGTGTCGAACCTCATACCCAAAGGGTATGGCAGCCACCCGACAGAAACCAGAACACGACGGAGCCCGGCACGGCTCGCGCCTGCTGTGTTCCCCGCTGTGGCTCGACCACCCTCACCGCCGGGTCGCGAAGAACTCCTCGAGGACCGCCGCGCAGTCGCTGGCCAGGACCCCCGACGTGACGCGGGGGCGGTGATTGAGGCGCGGGTCGCGCACGACGTCGAACAGCGACGCCACCGCGCCGGCCTTGTCGTCGAACGCGCCGAAGACCAGGTGCCCGATCCGGGCGGCGACGATCGCG
>CAMCJC010000086.1 GCA_945875065.1 uncultured Propionibacteriaceae bacterium
GCCGTCTTGCCGGGCGTAGCCCTTCGCCATCGCCCACGCCCAGATGCGGTTGACCTCATGGAACCCCCGTTCCTCACGATGGATTGGCAGGCCGCCCGCCCACCGCAGGCCCGGCAGCACGACGGGCCTGCCGTCCGGAGCTACCAGTACGATCGCGGCGGCATTCCCGAAGGAGGTGTGTCCCGACTGCTGGATCTGGATGAAGAACGAAGTCCGGTTGGTCGGCCACGGATAGTCGGCCCGGCGGAACAGGGTGCGGACATGGACGCCGGCGCCGTCCAGGACGGTTCGTCCCAGCAGCATTGAGACTGCGAGCAAGGCCATCCCGATGCTGATCAGGAGCAGCAGGAGCCCGCCGACGGTAGTCATGCCGCCCTTACCCATCAGGTCGAAGGACGAGACGAGACAGATGATCGCGACCACGCCAGCCCCGATCGGGATTGCCAGCGAGGCGGCCGAAGACATCGCCCGAAGCGAGATGGCGTTCAAGGCCAAGGGAATCGGTTCGGATCCACCGGCTCGGTAGGAGACGGCTCCTTGCGGCCCAAAATGCGGTGGGGGAGCGGAGGGCGGCAACTGCGGTCCGCTAGATCGCCAGGGAACCGGTTGCTGGGGCGGTCCGTAACTCTGCTGGGGCGGTTGGGGCCTACCCGGCCAGGTCGGTTGGGTCACGAATCACATCCTGGCACGGTGGCGGATCACAGCGTCTTGGACGGCCGGGCACCACTATCGGCGGCCAACCTCGGTCAACGGCGGAGGTGGCCGACGATGCGACGCGCGACTTGGATCGCCGGGATGCTGCCCTCACGCTCGGCGAGAGACGTGATGCCGGGCAGGTCGCTGGCGATACCGGCGGCCCGCGCCTCCGGAACGAACTCTTCCAGATCGGCAAGGAGAGCCTCGGTGGGGGCCGTGATCGCCTGGGTCGCCAGGTGATCGACCATGTCGGCCAGCAGCGGCCACGCGGCGGGCTGGCCACCGGCCCTAGCCGTTAGGATGAGCGTCTCCGCGACCCGCACGTCGACGGGGTCGAAGGCGCGGCGGATACGGGTGTGCCAGGCGTGCAGGAGATCCTCGCCGGTGATGCGGCCTTCGTCCCAACCGCGGGCCAGCAACTCGGCGACCTCCTGCCTGAGGGCCCCCTCGGCGGCGCTGGCGAGCATGAACCAGGCGATGGTCACCGGTCTACCCCACGGCCGGGCAGTGGCGGCGACGGGGGCGAACGCCCGGATCCCGTCTTCTGGGCCGCGCTCCATCAGGGTGTGGATGACGACGGCGGCGGGCCGCGTCGGATGGTTCGGCAGCAAGGTCAGAACCGGCGGGATCTCGGCCAGGGTGCTGCGGATCGCCGAGTCGTCAAAGGCTAGATGGACGCCGATGGCGGCGAGAGCCTCGGGGGTCGCGGCGCGGACCGGCCGGTAGGGGCGGGCCCAAGCGTCGTCGAGGCCGAGGAGGGAATGGACGGTGGAATCATCGCCTTGGGCGACTAGGCGCGCGGCCACCCGGTTGTGCCAGCGGGTCAGGCCCCGCTCGGGGGAGAGCAGAACGAGCTCGCCCGGCTCGGGACGATTGCGCCGCCAGTGCCACATGACGGTGTGAAGGGTGGTGTCGGTGCCTTTGATGGGGACATCGGGGACGGCGACCGCCCATCTAGGCAGCGTCGCGGCATCCAGCCGGCCGAGGGCGATTGCGAGGTCGGCGGGCAGGAGCTCGACCTCGCTATGCCGGAACTGGCGGGCACGCGCCTGGAATGCGTCCCAGGTGATGCGGAAGTCTGAGTGAGTGGGGGTGGACAGCAGACACGGGATCTGGCCGAGGGAGTCGATGGCTGACGCGGCCCGTTGCGCCAGCAACTCCAGCAGCATGCCGCCGGAACCGGGCGGCACCGGGTCGCGTTGGGCCGGATGGTTGACACGCAGGATCGCGTTCTCGAGGAGGTTCGAGACGAACCCCGTCAGGCCGAGTCGGTAGGCCACGGCGGCGCGAATCTCCTCAAGCCGGCCTGCAGCGGCGGTGGCGACGAGGCAGGCCAGGGCACGCTCGTGCGTCATCGGGTCGCCGGCGTAGCTGGCCGCGACCTCCTTGATGAGCTTCGCTAGGCCGTCTTCGTCTAGGAGAAGAGCCTCGCCGTCGAGGCCGGCGACCGGTGCGGGAGGGGGCGCTTCGGGCTCGTGCCATGACGACACCCGCGCCCACTGCTCTAGGGGGATGCGGGCGTCGGAGCGCAGGGCGGGGTCGGAGTCGCTGGCAGCCTCGACTGCCTCGCGTAGTTCGAGCGTCGGGACCTCGATGCGAGTCAGCTCGGCCAGGATGCTCCGGCGAAGGCCGCGTTCGCGGCGGGATAGGACGCCGAGGGCGAGGCGGATGAGGTCGGCGTCGGAAAGCTCGGGCCGCAGCACCTCGGTCAGAACCTGTCGGGCGAAGGCGCCCGGTACCGTTCCGATGGATGCGACCAGGCGTGACCTGACATCCCACAGCAACGGCGCCAGGTCGAGCGCATCGAACCATACGAGGGCGACGGCGTGGGCGTCGCGCGATTCTCCGCGTTCCAGGACGTCGAGGAGGCCGGCCAGGAGGACGGCATCGTCCAAGGACTCGTCGGCCCGCAGCGCCGCGATGGCCTCGCGGATCTCTTTGGTGCGGGCCGCGATGTTGAAGTTCGCGACCTTGAAGGCCCCCGGCGTGGCGCAAGCCAACAGGAATCTCTCCTGCCACCTGGCACCGGCCTCCGGGAGGGCGCCGCCTTGTACCCAGCCGTGCCAGTAACCGGCCTCCAGGGGGAGGGGAAGGCGTTTGGCATCGAGCGCCTGATCCAGCAGTCGGGGCAGGCGGGTGACGACGTCGCGGCGGGCGCATGCGTGCTCAGCGAAGCTCGCGAGGTACTCGCGGCTGCGAGAGCATAGGACGGCGACGGCGTAGTCGAGGAGGGGTTGGGTGCGCAGCAGCTGGTCACAGCCGCCCGGGTGCAGAGCTTGGGCGAGGAGCTCGGGGTCGACGCCTACGGCGATCCCGGTCACCAGCAGCTGGGCTCGGGAGACGTCGCCGCGAACGTCGTCGAGGGCGGCGGGAAAAGCTGCGACGTAGTCGGTGCGTTGGCGAGGACCGAGGTCGTCCAGGGCCGCGAGTAAGGCCGAGCGGTCGCGTTTCACTAAGGCGAGTAGCGCGACGCTGCTGTCGGTCATCCCGGCGGGTCCTCATCTCCAAGCTGGCGGTGGCCCGGGTGTCCGGGCCGGTTGCGGTGAATCCCAGCTAGACAGCCTACGGATCCCGGCGGCTAGCCGCGACGGCGCCCTGTCGGTTGTGAAGCGTAATCCCTTGTCGGCGTTGCATTGATGTTAGAAGTCTGGCCATCCGGCCGACAGGATCCGAAGGTTCTGTGAGGTCAGTGCACCAGGGTCCGCGGTGTCAGACTGGTCGTGCACGAACGTGCACGGCGGTTGAGCTTTCGGTCAGCACGCGGGAGAGTAGGACGAAAGCGAGCAAAGGAGCGCCCGATATGACAGTCCTGTCCAACCAGCAGCGAGCCGCCTCTTTGGAGGCCATGACCAAACAGAAGTTCGACGTCCTCGTCATCGGTGGCGGTGTCACCGGTGCCGGTATCGCCGTTGATGCCGCGGCCCGCGGCCTCAGTACCGCCATCATCGAGGGTCAGGACTGGGCGTCGGGTACGTCGTCGCGGTCCTCGCGCCTGGTGCACGGCGGCCTGCGCTACCTGTACAACCTCGACTTCAAACTTGTTGCCGAGGCCTTGCGGGAGCGCGGCCGGCTCCTGAGCACGATCGCGCCTCACCTTGTCGAGGCGCAGCCGTTCCTGTGGCCGTTGAAAACTCCGGTCATCGAGCGTGCCTACTCCGCCGTCGGCGTTGGAATGTACGACGCGTTGGCCCGCATCGGCTCGGGCGGCAAGGCCACCGTCCCGATCCAGCGTCACCTCAGCAAAGCCGGCGCCTTGCGTCGTTTCCCCGAGATCCGGGAAGACGCCCTCGTCGGTGCCATCGAGTTCTACGACGCCCGTGTCGACGATGCCCGCCTCGTCATCACTCTGGTTCGCACCGCCGTCAAGCACGGTGCCGAGGCCGCCAGCCGCGTTCTGGTCAAGGAGGTCGTGAAGAACTCCGCTGGTCGCGCCACCGGCGTCCGCGCCGTCGACCTCGAGAGCGGCAAGGAGCTCACCATTGAGGCTGAGCGCATCATCAATGCCACTGGCGTTTGGACCGAGGAGACCCAGGATCTCGCGGGCGGCACGGGCGGCCTGAAAGTTCTCGCGTCGAAGGGCATCCACATCGTCATCCCGCGGTCCCGTCTGAAGGCGAAGACCGGCATGTTCCTGCGCACCGAGAAGTCGGTGCTGTTCATCATCCCGTGGCAGCACTACTGGGTGATTGGCACCACCGATACCGCGTGGCACGAGCAGATCAAGCACCCGGTGCCCACGTCTGAGGACATCGACTACGTCCTTGCGCATGCCAACGAGGTTCTTGCCGAGCCGTTGACCCGCGACGACATCATCGGCACCTATGCGGGCCTTCGCCCGCTGCTGCAGCCGAAGGTTCTTGATGAGTCGAAGTCCACGAAGGTTTCCCGCGAGCACACCGTGACTGAGGTCATCCCCGGCATGATCGCGATCGCCGGCGGCAAACTCACGACGTACCGCGTCATGGCCGAGGACGCCGTCGACTTTGCGCTGGGCAAGTCGCTCGCCAAGGCCCGGCCATCTGTCACAGATACCCTTCCGCTGCTCGGCGCCGACGGCTTCTTCGCCGTCAAGAACCGTGTTGGCGCGCTCGGTGAAAAGTACGGCTTCGACTCCGACCGCATGCACCAGTTGGTGCGCCGCTACGGATCCGAACTGCCCGATCTCCTCGCCTTGATCGACGAGGATCCGTCGATGGGCAAGCCGCTCGCGAACGCCCCGCAGTTCATTCGCGCCGAGGTCCACCGTGCCTGCTCCGTTGAGGGCGCCATCCACCTTGAGGACATCCTCATCGCTCGAGTCCGCCTCAACTCGGAGGCCCGTGACCGTGGCGCGGCCGTCGTCGACGAGGTCGCGGACATCGCGGCAGCGGTCCTCGGCTGGGACGAGGACCGCAAGGAGCGCGAGAAGGCCAACTATCGGGCTCGCATCTCGGCCGAGCTGGCTGCCGAAGAGCAGACGAGCGACGCGGCGGCCTCCGCGGCTCGCATCGTCGCCGAGGATATCGTCGGCTGATTGAACCCAGAAGGGGCGGGAACCTCCAAGGTCCCCGCCCCTTCGCCATGCCTGCTGTTCTTCCCTGACCGGGCCCGACTCACGTGCTCAAGAATCGCTGTTCTGGGCGAAAGGGCGGCGTGGCTCGAGGGCGGCATCGCCGCGTGTAGTGGCCGCGACGATGTGATTGCAAAGTGAACAATTTCGGTGCGCGGCCCGCGGTGGAGAATGGGTATGCCGACTGGGACAGGAAGCCTCGTTGCGTGGTGTATTGCGCTGTCAGAGCGTGTTTCGTACAGACTTCTCCCTGGGTTAGCAGAGAGGTAAAGCAGTTTCAAGGGAAACTGTTTAGTGGGCTGAATCCTGTGAAACCGTGGCCCCGAGGCAGGTGGCGTGATAAAGCCTCAGGGGTGTTAGCCGGAGATGCTGAAGATCGTGACGAATATCAGGAGAACCCAGGGTAGCTGAGAAATCATGGGCGGATTCTAAGGGATGGCGCGGTCGTCGATGCACCCGGGGGCGCTGTAGTCCGATCGGACGGCTGTGGTGCGATATGTACACTTCTGGGCATTGTGTCATCCGAAACGCCGGCAAATCCAAGCTTCTGGCGACCGTTCGGCTGTCATCCAGGCGTGTGACAGGCGATCGATGCATTGTGGATAAACGGCCAAGAATTGTCAGACGAATGTCCAAAGAATGCATATTAATTAGCGCTTCCTGAGGATTCTCAGCTAGCTTTCTGGTTCGAGACGTGCTGCCTACCGCTGAGATTCGGGGGATCCAGGCGGTACTTCGACAACCTATTGATTGGAGCCACCATGAAGAGATTGTTGACCGGCTTAGCCGTGTCAATCCTGCTACTGCTGCAGGTCCCGTCATCGGCACGCGCCTTCCAAGAAGAAGTCAACCCGGAGGCCGCCCGGACCTTCGCCACGCTCGCTGACATGACCTCCAGGCGGAACCTGTCTGGGACGGTCAGCGTCCGGACTTTCGATCCCAAGCTTGGGGTCCGTTCGATGAAGTTCCGGGTCCAGGCCAGCCAGCCTGCGGGACTCGTCGCCCAGATCTCCTATCGCCTCGCTGACGGCCGCTGGGCCGTTCCGATCGGGAACCGCACCTCGGCACCGCGGTCGGTCAACCAGTCGGCCGCCAAGAGCGCTGTCGCCCGGGCGCGTACATTCGTCGCTGCTGGCCGCGACCTGGTGTGGGCCTCGGAGGGGTACACGCCGCTCAGTGGCAAGGTCACCAAGGATGTGGAGACGAAACCGTACCCCGTGACCTGCTCCCACTTCGTCGCGATGGTCATGCAGGGCTGGGACTACAACCACACGACCTACGTCGCCAACCAGAACACCCGTGTGGGGCCGTATGTCAACTACGGTCCGCTGAACAGCGACGCGAACATCTTCAGCGCCAACCGACTCGCCGCGTGGCACTACGCCAAGGGTGACATGTGGTACGTCGCTGGAAAACAGGACTGGCAGGTGGGTGACATCCTGTTCTACTCCCGCTCTGGGTATGCCTCCAGTGGTCGATTCGCGAACGTCTACCACGCCGCCTTGTACATCGGCGATAACAAGGTGATCCACTCGTGGGGCGTCGGATCTGGCGCCGGGGTGGTGGAAGAGCCTGTCAAGCCGTGGATGTTCAAGGATGTAGCGTTCGTGGCGCGCCCCAACTGGACCGCGCTGGGGTGACTTAAATCCTGACCAACGGCCCCCGCCGGACGCCTGAGATGGCTGTCCCGCGGGGGTCTTCGTCGTTTCGTGCAGAACTTTTGACGGTCGAGGTGGCAGAAGATGGCGTGGTGGTGCATACTTTCCGCCGTCATCTGATCGGATGACTCGGTTGAAACTTCTTGTAAATCGGGTCGGTCGGTGGGGTGAGGCCGGCGTGGCGTGACAGCACTGATGGGGATCAAGGCTGCCTTGGATGCGACCGGTTGACTGTTCAATTCATGGGGGCTAACCGCTTGTGGCTAGGGAGTTTGTACGGCTCGCTGCCTTTTGGGATAGGTGGTCCCAAAGGGAGTTTGATATGAGACGACTGTTCGTGACGCTCGTGCTGGGCCTTGCGGTCCTGCTCCAGGGAGCGGGGTTGGCTTTCGCTAACTCGACGCCGACGAAAGTTCTGCCCAATATCGCTGAGCTGATGGTCTCGCGGGGACTGAGCGGTGCCGTACGCATCCAGGGACACGAGAAGGCGGGCGACGGCGCAGCCATGACCTACCGCATCGTCGCCGCACAGCCAGGAGGCTTCGAGGCACACATCGCCCTCCGGCTGGCCGACGGCCAGTGGGCTGTCCCGACCGACCTGCCTACGGCTCCGACGACGACCGCGGACCCCGCCGCCGTTGCCGACGCGATCACCCGCGCCCGCACTCTGGTTGCCGCGGGCAGTGACCTCATCTGGGATGCCCATCGTGCGAACTTCAGTCCCCTGAGCGGCAAGGTCACTCACCAGATCACTCAGAAGCCGTACCCGATCACGTGCAGCCTCGTCGTCGGCATGGCCACGATGGGTTGGGACTACCAGCACAGCACATACGTCGACACCAAGAACACGCGTGTCGGCTCTTATGTCGAGTTCGGTAACGCGAGCCGCTCCATCTGGCAAGCCTTCCGCCTCGCCCGCTGGTTCTACGGCAACGGCGACCTCTGGTACGACGGCGGCACCGGGCAATACCAGGCCGGTGACATCCTGTTCCTTTCCAAGCAGGATCCCGAGGGCCCCAAGACCAACGGCTCGTTCTTTGGAAACGTGTACCACACCGCTATCTACATCGGGAACGGGCGCATCATCCACTCCTACGGACCGGCGTCCAAGGGCGGCGTCGTCGAGACGCCGATCAGCGCCGGCGACAAGAAAAACATCGTGTTTGTTGCCCGTCCCCGCTGGATCAACTACCAGACCCCGGAGAGCACCACGCCCGCCCCGAGCGCCACGCCCAAGCCCTCGCCGACGGCCACTGCGAAGCCGACACCCCCGACGGTCCAGCCCACGCAGACTGCCAAGCCCATGCCGTCGCCGACTCCGACCGCGACCGCTAAGCCGACGCGGGTACCGTCGCTCAAACCTGTGCCCAGGGTCTCGCAGCCGGTAACCGCTGGCGGCCGTTTGCAGCGGTTCTTCAAGCCGGTCGTGCCGAAGCCGGCCCCACGCGGTATCTACCCGGTGTGATTCTCAGGCCGGCCCCTTCGGGGGCCGGTCGATTAGTCCATCTCGAACTGCGCGCCTCGGGCCGAAACGGCAGCATCGCTCCTTGGGGGAGAAGGAAGGCGTGCTAGCGGGTCACGGTGAAGTGGTCGCTGCCGGTGATCTGCGGCGCACCGATCAGATTCCCGGGGGCCAGTCGGTTCCCGAGCAATGAGACCCATGGCAGGCCGACGCTCGCTGCGGCCTTCTCCACCAGTGCCGACTTAACCGATGCCTGGCGACCCCAGATGAACGCGAGACGTTACCGTGGTGACATTGAGCAGGAAGTCGCTCAGCTCGTCGGGGGCGGCCTGCATCGGTTAGCGGGCTAGGAGCTCGGCCACGTAGTCGATATCCTTGTCGCCGCGGCCAGAGAGGTTCGCGACGATCACCTGGTCGGCGTTCATCGTCGGTGCGAGCTTGACGACATGCGCGAGCGCGTGCGAGGACTCCAGCGCCGGGATGATGCCCTCGGCCCGGCACAGCAGCTGGAATGCGTCGATCGTTTCGGCATCGGATGCGGTGACGTATTCGACGCGCCCAACCTCCTTCAGATGCGCGTGCTGCGGGCCGACGCCGGGGTAGTCGAGGCCGGAGGCTATCGAGTGGACGGGGGCGGGCTCGCCGGAGGCATCCTGCAGCAGCAGCG
>CAMCJC010000087.1 GCA_945875065.1 uncultured Propionibacteriaceae bacterium
GGCCACGAGGAGTTCTCATTCGAGTGGCTCACAGACCAGTTGCGCATCTTCACCGACATGAACCCCGAGTTTGAGGCTGCTGTTGACCGCTTGGCGTCGTGGCTGGCCCGGATGGACGACGAGGAGGACTGATGAACGTCGCCGCGGCATTCGAAGAGTTGATGGGTTCCTCCCCTCAAGGGGTCTGGTTCGCACCCGGCCGGGTGAACCTGATCGGGGAACACACGGACTACAACGACGGCTTCGTATTGCCGTTCGCGTTGGCGCAGCGGGCTGTAGTGGCCGCGTCCCGCCGCGACGACGACCTGCTCGTCATGCACGCCCTGGATCTGGGCGAGGTCATGGAACTTCCCATGGCGCAGGTTCGGCCCGGGACGGGTGGCTGGTCCGCCTACCTAGCGGGTGTCGTGTGGGCGCTGCGGGAGGCAGGGCATGACGTCGGCGCCATGACGCTGGCGGTGACCTCTGATGTTCCTCACGGCGCCGGGCTGTCCAGCTCCGCGGCGCTCGAGTGCGCTGTCATGGCCGCGGCCTGCGACTTATTTGCCATCGACATCTCTCCACTGACACGCGCCAAGCTATGCCAACGCGCCGAGAACGAGTACGTGGGTGCCCCCACCGGGCTCCTCGATCAGGCGGCGTCTACGCTCTGTGCCCGTGACCATGGCATGTTCCTAGACTGCCGCTCCTTTGAGGCGACGATGGTTCCGCTGCCGCTGACGGAGGCCGGCTTCGAGATTCTCGTGCTGGATACGCACACCCCGCACAGCCATGTCGATGGGGAGTATGGCGAGCGTCGGGCGACGTGCGAGGCGGCGGCCGCCGCCTTGGGCGTGCCCGCGCTGCGAGACGTCCAGGACCTGGACGCCGCTCTCAAAAGACTGACGGATGAGCGGATGCGCAAGCGGGTACGTCACGTCGTCACCGAGAACGAGCGCACGCTAGCGACGCTGACCGCGGCTCAGCAGGGTCGTCTGGAGGACATCCCGCCCCTGCTGGATGCCTCGCACGCGTCGATGCGTGACGACTACGAGATCACGGTCCCGACAGTCGACTTGGCGGTCGAGACGGCGCGCGAAGCTGGTGCCTTGGGTGCCCGCATGACCGGCGGCGGCTTCGGCGGGTGCATCATCGCGTGGTGCCGCTCCGGCGCAGGCGAGGCCGTCGGCGAGGCTGTGGCCAGGGCGTTTACCGAGGCTGGGTTCGACGCACCGACCTGGTTCATCGCGACTCCTTCCGAAGGTGCCGGCCGATTGGCTTGAACTTTCCAAATGAGCAGCGTCCCCGAAGGGGGTTGTCTATCGTTGTCGGCGGGGGTAGGGTTCATCCGCTCAACGATTAAACAAGACGTAGGGGGCTCGACCACATGGATTGGCGGCACAGGGCTGCGTGCCTGACGGAGGATCCGGAGTTGTTCTTCCCCGTCGGCAACACTGGGCCTGCCCTGCAGCAAATCGAAAACGCCAAGCGCATCTGCCAGCGATGCGATGTCAAGGACCAGTGCCTGGCCTGGGCCCTTGAGGCCGGCCAGGACCACGGGGTCTGGGGCGGTATGAGCGAAGACGAGCGCAGGGCGATCAAGCGCCGACAGGCGCGCTCACGGGTCCGCGTCAGCTAAACCGTAGCCGGCAAGATCAGTCGCGCCCGCGTTCCGGTGCCCTGGCTCACCGAGGCGACCTCTAAGGCTCCGCCGAGGTCCCCGACGAGCGTCGATATGATAGCTAGGCCTAAGCTGGTCTGGTTGCCGAGTTGGAATCCCTCCGGCAGGCCCACCCCGTCATCGATCACGTCAATGGTCAGGTGGACGTCGTCGCGGGTGGGGCGCACGACGATGCTGCCCGATCCGCTGCCCAAGCCGTGCTCGATGGCGTTTTGACACAGCTCGGTGATGATCATCGCCAGCGAGGTAGCCGTCTCTGAACGAATCTCCCCAAAGGTGCCGTCCCGCTTTGCCGCGACGGCCCCGCTGGTGGCGGCGAGATCCCCGACCATGAGCAGGATGCGATCGCAGACGCCGTCGAACGCGACATCGTCGGCGATGGAGTGACTGAGCGTGTCATGCACTAGTGCGATCGACGACACGCGCCGCATCGCGTCCCGCAGCGCATCGCGGCCTTCCTCCGAGGTCATGCGCCGCGACTGCATCCGCAGCAGAGCCGCCACGGTTTGCAGATTGTTCTTCACCCGGTGATGAATCTCCCGGATAGTGGCGTCCTTGGTGACCAGCATCCGGTCCCGGGTGCGCAGATCAGTAGTGTCACGGCACAGCACCAACGAACCACGACGCTCGCCGCCGGCCACCAACGGCAGCATGATCACCCGCATCGACGCGCGCGGCTGTTCGACGTCGAACACGACGCTCCGTTGGTTCGCCAAATCCGCCTGGATCGTCTGCCCCATCGACTCGACTCCGGTCATGACGCTGCGAATCAACGCGGGGAACTCCTCGTCGGCGATGTCCCCCAGCGCGCCGAGACGTCTGAAGGCGGTGATCGCGTTCGGGGAGGCGTAGGTGATGCGGCCGCTCGGCTCCACCCTGAGCACTCCGTCGCACACCCTGGGGGCCAACGCCTTGTCGGTGACGGGCGACAGCGGGAAACGGCCCTCGAAGATCATTGAGGTCAAAACGTCGGCGGCCTCCAGGTAATGCTCCTCCAGGGCGCCGACGGCCCGCATCCCCATCTGGTTGGTATGGCGCTCCAGTACGGCGATGCAACGGCCGTGCCGGATGATCGGGATAGCCCACACGTCGACCGGGATGCCGGCGGACAGGGCGTTGTCGCTGGTCTCGCAAACCTCGTGGCTGAGATAGGCCTCCAGCACCTGGTGCTCGAAGTCATAGGCGATCTGCTCCCCCACGACATCCTCCTCCAGGGCCGTCGGCCCGGTCACCGGCCGGATCTGCGCCACACATGTGAAGACCTGGCAGTCCTCGTCCTCGGGGTCCTCTGGAACCCAAAGCAGCAAGTCAGAAAAGGACAAATCGCTCAGCATGTGCCACTGGCCCTGAAACGCCAGCAGCCACTCGGTGTCAGTCAGATCGTCGACATCGTTGATCACCATGGCGATACTCTGCCAGGTCATGCAGTGGTGGCGCCACGGGAGGTCTGGCACAATAGGCCGTCGCATCGCAAGTAAAGGAGGCCCGACATGGGCAAGACCGGCCGCAAGCGTCGCGCGCGACGTAAGAGCAACGCCAACCACGGCAAACGCCCCAACGCCTGAAACCTCGGAAAGCCCCGATCCTCTGGGATCGGGGCTCCGTTGCATCTTTAGGAGATGATCAACGCTATCCGGTGCCGCAGTAGCGTCGGCGCGGGCGTGGTGGGCTGGCTCAGCCTGATCATCGTTGTAATCGTGTTCTCGATCTCGAAACTCTCCATGCACCGCTCGCAAGCGTGGAGGTGATGGCGCACCAAATCGGCTTCGGCCTCGGACAGTTCACCGTGCAGGAACGCGTGAACGACCTCTAGAGCGCGCACGCACTCGTCAAACGCATCGTGGTCATGGCTCCACATCTCAGGGTCTGTCATCGCCGGCCCCCGATCCCACGCTCGGCGGCGTAGTCGGCGAGGGCCTCCCGCAGCAGCGAACGGCCCCGGTTGAGTCTGGACATGACCGTCCCGATCGGGGTACCCATGATTGCTGCGATCTCCTTGTAGCTGAAGCCCTCGACGTCGGATAGGTAAACGGCCAGCCGGAACTGCTCCGGCAGGTTCGCCATCGCTTCGGCGACCACGGCGTCTGGCGTGTTGTCCAGTGCCTCCATCTCGGCCGAGCGCAGCCCGTGGGCGTCGTGCGACGCAGCGCGTGCCAGTTGCCAGTCGCTGATCTCATCGTCCGCACTTAGCTTGGGCGAGCGTTCCGCCTTGCGCCAGGAGTTGATGTAGGCATTGGTGAGGATGCGGTACAGCCACGCCTTAAGGTTCGTGCCCGGCTTGAAGGTGGCTCGGCCCTTAAAAGCCTTTGCATAGGCTTCTTGGACGAGATCCTCGGCGTCCGCATGACTGCGAGTCATGCGCAGCGCCGCGGAATAGAGGCGGTCGAGGTGGCTCAACGCCTCCTCCTCGAACGTCTGCTCTGGCTCCATGGGTTCAAAACCTACCCTGGGAAGGGCCTCAGGTTCCAAGAGTGTGACGGTCACGAACACAGCAACGCCGCTGGGTGGACAACTATTCCGATGGCCGGATCAGTTCGAAGCCGTCGTTGCGGGCCGAATCGAGCCAGGCGTCGAGATCGGCTGCGGGGCGGTCACCGGCAACCAGCTCGATGTCGAACGCCGCGATCAGTTCATCTGCCCCGCGGTCGCCGCCATATCTGCCGCACATGTAGTCCGATCTAGGAGAATCCGCGCGACGGGTTCTGTATGTTTGACGTCATGTACCTCATTCGACTAGCTGCTCGCAGCCTCTTTGCAAGTGCCTTCATCGCCGACGGCATCCGCAAGGCCACCAAGCCGGAGGAGTCCGCCTCGCGGGCTGAGAAGGTCACAAACCGGGTCGCCTCATTCACCCAGCGCGTCGTCCCCGCCAGCTACTCCTCGCACGTCCCTGAGCGTCCCGAGGCTTGGGTGCGGTTGTGCGGTGTTGCACAGGTCGTCGGCGGTGCCATGTTCGCCACCGGAATTGGCCGCCGGCTCGGCGCGCTCCTTCTGGTCGGCACCGGCGCCATGAACGTAGCGACCTCCTGCTCGGGCAAAGAAACTGACCTCGAGACGAAGCAGGCCCAGCGTTCGGAGGCGCTGACCAAGATGTCGCTGCTGGGCGGCGCCATCCTCGCTCTCCAGCCCCGTCCACGACGTGTCGTCCGCGCCCCCAAGGCGGCCTCCTGAACCGCGCGGAACTGCCAAGGTCCCTAGGCCCCGTTGTCGGGAAGGTCGCGGTTCCAGGGTCCAAGTCCGAGACGAACCGAGCGCTCGTCCTAGCAGCGTTGGCGAATGGCCCATCGACGGTGGTGGGTGCGCTCGCCTCGCGTGACTGCGACCTCATGCTGAAAGCCCTGCGCGGCCTTGGTGTGACAATTGAGCACGGACCCGGCGATGCCTTGCGCGTATCTCCGCCCGCACAGTTCCGCGCGGCCCGTGAAGGCATTGACTGTGGCTTGGCGGGGACGGTCATGCGCTTCGTGCCGCCGTTGGCAGCGCTGGCGGACGGCCCTACGCGATTCTTCGGCGACCCGCACGCCTCGAACCGGCCGATGGCGGGTGTGTTGGAGGGGCTGCGGCAGCTTGGCGCCGCCGTCGATTCCGATCGGCTGCCGTTCACGATCACGCCCGCCCGGTTGGGGCGAGCCGCTGAGGTCGTCATCGACTCCTCGGCTTCGAGCCAGTTCCTATCGGGCCTCCTGCTGATCGGGGCACGCTTGGCCGGGGGCCTGCGCCTACGGCACGCAGGATCATCGGTGCCCTCGCGCCCCCATATCGAGATGACCATCGCCATGCTCCGCGAGCGCGGCGTTGAGGTCGCCCAGACCGGGCCGACGTCCTGGGAGGTCAACGAGGGCTCCATCCAAGCGCTGAGCTGCCGCATCGAGCCGGATCTGACGAATGCCGCCGCATTCCTGGCGGCTGCGGCCGTGACCGGTGGCCGGGTGAGTATTCCCGGCTGGCCGCAGCAGTCGATCCAGCCCGGAGGACTGTTCTTGGATGTGGCCGAACGGCTGGGCTGCAAAGCAGCCGTCGCGGACGGTTCCGCGACGCTGGAAGGCGGCACCCTCACCGGATGCGATCTCGACCTGCACGCCGCATCCGAATTAACGCCGGTCGTCGCGGCCATCGCCGCCACCGCAACCGGCACGACCCGCATCCGCGGCGTGGCCCATATCCGCGGCCACGAGACCGATCGTCTCGCGGCTCTGGCTCGCGAGCTCCAACGCCTAGGCGTGGCCGTCGCAGAGCTGGAGGACGGGCTGGAGATCACCGGCGGCCTGCCAGCGGGCCCCCCAGTTGAGCTGTCCACCTACGCCGATCACCGGATGGCACACTTCGCCGCGATCCTAGCCCTCGTGCGCCAACAGGTCAGCGTCGACGACATCGATTGCGTCTCCAAGACGATGCCGGACTTCGCGCAGCGCTGGGCCGCCCTGGTGAGCCGGTGATGGCCCGCTGGGACGACGACCACGCCGCGTTCGAGCGGCCGAAGCGGCGCAGCCGACCCCGGACGAAGGACCGTCCCGACTACTCCGCCGCTCCCGTTGCGTTCGTCACCGCGATCGATCGCGGCCGGTATCGCTGCCAGCTGGCGGCCGGTGCCGCGGTCAACGCGACGAAGGCACGGGTGCTGGGTCGAAAGGCCGTGATCGTCGGAGATCGGGTCCGGCTCGACGGCGACGTCTCGGGCGCCGAGGGAACGCTGGCGCGGATCGTCGAGGTTGAGGAGCGCACCACGATGCTGCGCCGCTCCGCCGACGACACCGACACTTTCGAACGGCCCATCGTCGCCAACGCCGATCAACTGATGATCGTGACCGCGTTAGCCAATCCGGAACCGCGCATGGGCATGATCGACCGCATCTTGGTGGCTGCCTACGACGCGCGGGTCGCGCCGCTGCTTTGCCTGACGAAGGCGGATCTCGCCTCGCCCGCCGATCTGGTCGCCGCCTACGAGCCCCTCGGCGTGCCCGTCCTGGTTACCCGGCCGGGGGTGAATCTGGCCTCGCTCCGCGAGGTTCTCACCGGTCACGTGACGGTCCTGATCGGGCATTCGGGAGTCGGTAAATCGACGCTGGTCAACGCCCTGGTTCCTGGGGTAAGCCGCGCCATCGGCGCCGTCTCCGAAGTCACCGGCAAGGGCCGCCACACCTCAACGTCGGCGGCCGCGCTGGAGCTGCCGGACAGCGGCTGGATCATCGACACCCCTGGCGTGCGATCGTTCGGCATCAGCCACGTGCACCCAGACTCGTTCATCGGGGCGTTCTCGGATCTGGAGGTCCTCGTCGAAACGTGTCCTAGAGGTTGCCGACACGACTCCACTGCACCCGAATGCGGCCTGGATCAGGCAGTCCTTGACGGTGCCCTGGCCCCTGCAAGACTGGCGTCTTTCCGCCGGATGGAGCGAGCGTTCATCTAGGTCGTCCGATAAGTTAGGGTCATGGCCACCAACAGAGCACTAACCGACGATATCCGCCTCGCCCACGTCATGGCGGACGACGCCGACTCGATTTCCATGGCCCGTTTTAAGGCCCGCGACCTCAAGGTCACGACGAAGCCGGACAAGACCCCCGTAACCGAAACCGACACCGCCGTCGAGGAGGCGATTCGCCGCACTCTGTCCCGCACCAGGCCCCGCGATGCGGTCCACGGTGAGGAAATGGCCGATTCGGGCAGCTCCACCCGGCGGTGGATTATCGACCCGATCGACGGCACCGCCAACTACCTGCGCGGCGTCCCGGTGTGGGCGACCCTGATCGCCCTCGAAGAGGAGGGTGAGATCGTCGCTTCCGTCGTTTCGGCACCCGCCCTGGCGCGACGCTGGTGGGCGACGAAGGGCGGCGGGGCATTCACGGGCCGGTCGATCCTGAACGCCGCCAAGATCCACGTGAGCCAGGTGCGCCGTATCGAGGACGCCTCGCTGTCGTATTCGAGCCTCGACGACTGGATCGACTCCGGTCGCGGACAAGGTTTCGTCGATCTGATGCGCGAGTGCTGGCGCACTCGCGCCTACGGCGACTTTTGGAGCCACATGCTGGTGGCCGAGGGCGCGGTTGACATCGCGGCGGAGCCAGAGCTGAAGCTGTACGACATGGCGGCGCTCGACATCATCGTCCGTGAAGCCGGCGGAAAGTTCACGAGCCTGGACGGCAAGCCCGGCCCCTACCACGGCACCGCGGTCGCGACCAACGGCCTGCTGCACGGTGCCGTGCTAGAACGTCTCAAGGTCTAGAGCACGCGGACGCGGATGGTCTCGTCGAGCGCCTGCAGCTCGGCGAGCAGTCCCTCGTAGCGTTCGCCCGAGATGTCGGCCACCGCGTAGCCGTACTCGCCGAGGGTGGCTAGGTTTTGCGCCCCGATGTTCATGTTGTGGCTTGCCAGGGCCTGGTTGAGGCGGGCCAGCACACCGGGGACATTGCGGTGCAGGTGGACGATCCGCTGGTTCTGCGGGGCCGTCACCGACACCTCCGGCAGGTTCACACACATCGCGGTGTTTCCGAACTCGTCGTAGTCGCCAAGCTTTCCCGCGACGTAGCGACCAATGTCAACCTGCGCCTCGAGCGTCGACCCGCCGACGTGGGGCGTGAGGATCACGTTGGGGATGCCCTGCAGCGGAGATACGAACGGCTCGTCCTTGACCTTCGGCTCGGACGGGAAGACGTCGACCGCGGCACCCGCGATGTGACCTGAGCGCAGGACCTCGGCTAGGGCGTCGATGTCTACGACGTTTCCGCGGCACAGGTTCAGGAACAAAGTGCGGGGCCGCATTTTGGCGAACTCCTTGGCCCCGATGAGGTTCTTGTTGGAGGGGCGGCCGTCGACGTGAAGGGTGATCGTCTCGCAGGTCTCGAACAGCTCATCCAGGGAGTCGACGCGCGTCGCGTTGCCGAGCGCTAGGCGGTCGACGATGTCGTAGAAGTAGACGTTCATGCCCATCGACTCGGCGAGCACCGACAGTTGCGAGCCGATGTTGCCGTAGCCGACGATGCCGAGCGTGCGACCGCGTACCTCATGGGATCCGATCGCGGACTTGTTCCAACGGCCGGCATGCATGTCGGCGTTCTGGTCCCCCAGATGGCGGGCCATCGCGATGATCTCGGCGAGCGCGAGTTCCACCACTGAACGCGTGTTCGAGTACGGGGCGTTGAAGACTGGAACCCCGACGGCCGCCGCGGCGGCCAGGTCGATCTGGTTGGTGCCGATACAGAACGCGCCGACGGCCTCCAGGTCGGGGCACGCGTCGAATACGGCCTTCGTGAGGTAGGTGCGGGACCGGATCCCGACGAGTTGCACCCCTTGCAGGGCCTCGATCAATTCGGCCTCCCCCAGAGCCCCCGG
>CAMCJC010000088.1 GCA_945875065.1 uncultured Propionibacteriaceae bacterium
CAGGTCGGCGTACTTGATGGCCGCCAGCGCGATGTTCGGGGCGGCCTCCTCCTCGGCTAGGTCGAGCAGGGAGGTGAGGGAGACGGTACCGCCGTCGCGGGTCTTGAAGGGGCGGCCGTCCTTGCCAAGGACCATTCCGTAGCCGACGTGCTGGGCCTCGACATCGTCGGGCAGGTAACCGGCGCGGCGGGCGGCGTCGAAGATCTGTTTGAAGTGCGTCGACTGGCGAACGTCGGTGACGTAGATGACACGGTCGGCCTTCAGTTCCTGTGTGCGGTAGCGGATGGCAGCCATGTCGGTGGTGTCGTAGCCGTAGCCGCCGTCGGATTTGCGGATGATCAGCGGCGCGTCGAAGCCCTCGACCCACACCACCAGCGCCCCGTTGTCGATCACGGCGATGCCACGCTCTTCCAGGTCGGCCGCGACCTGGGGCAGCGCGTCGTTATACATCGACTCGCCCGCTAGGTGCTCGTCGGTCAACAGGACGTCAAGCCGGTCGTAGGCCGCGTTGAAGCCGACGAGGGAGATGTCGATCAGCTTCTTCCAGATAGCGCGGGTCTCCTCGTCTCCGCCCTGCAGCTTGACGACGCGGGCGCGGGCGCGCGTCGCAAACTCAGGGTCGGCGTCGAAATGGGCCTTGGAGTCCTTGTAGAGCTGCTCGGCCCCGGCTAGGTCGAGGGCATCAAGGTCGGTCCCAGTCTCGACGATGTGCTCGACGAGCATGCCGAACTGGGTACCCCAATCGCCGATGTGGTTTTGCGGCAGCACCTGGTGGCCGAGCGCGGTCAACAGGCGGTTGAAGCAGTCTCCGATGATGGTGGTGCGCAGGTGGCCGACGTGCATCTGCTTCGCGACGTTCGGCGCGGAGTAGTCGATGACAATCAGCTGCGGGTGCGACGTCATATTCAACCCGTGGTTGGGGTCTTCAAGAACGGCGGTCGCCGCCTGCGCGAGGACATCGGCGCGGATACGGAAGTTGATGAATCCGGGGCCGGCGACCTCGAGCGGCTCGCAGATGTCGGCAACATCGAGCTCCTCGACGAGGGAGGCGGCGACTTCGCGCGGGGGCCGCCCCTGCGCCTTCGCCAGGCGCAGCGCCACGTTGGACTGGAAGTGCCCGAACTGCGGCTTCGTGGCTGGGCGCATCTCCGGATCGACGCCGGTCAGGGCGCGCAGGCGGGAATCAAGGACGGCAGGCAGCGATTGCATGGGGGACATTCTCTCACTCGCTCCGGTTCCCCAGCCCATCCCCTTCCCGCATTATGTATTTTTGGCGGGTCATCGTGCACGGGGCCGCGGTTTCCCTCCAGTGAGTGTCTGAGACCGGCCGCCAGAGCGGGCGGCTGGCGACATCGTCAGTTCAACATTGGACCTAGGCGGCGGAGAGGAGGCGCTGGCCCGGCGATCCACCGGCCTTCAGCCTGAGGAGTAAGGAACCGGATGCGAAGCTGTTGCCGGAGTTGCTGCTCTGGCAGTCCCGCTGCGCTGAGGCTGACGGTGAAGCCGGCAGCCTCACTCGCAAAGGTCAGAAGGTCGTGGCTGGACGTGGTGTCTAATTCCTGCAGCTGCGCTGTCAGCCCCAGGCCGGTCCGCTTGACGCTAGCCTCCTTGCGAGTCCATAGGGGACTCATGTCGTCGCGCCGTCGGAGGATTTCACCGAGTCGCAGCTCTCCTGGGGCCGCCATGTAACGGAACAGGTCCCCGTCGAAAGGGACTCGGCCCGAGATGTCAACCCCGACCGGCACCGAGGCCAGCACACACGCACACAGCGCCCCGTCGTGCGAGCAGTTGAAGTGCAGCCCGACCTCGCTTCCGAAGTCCGGCTTGCCAAACTCCCCCGTTGAGATCGACGGCAGCATCCCCTCCCGTCGCTCTCGCCACAGGTGTTGCAGCTGAGCGAACACCAGGACGCTGGCTCGCCGATCGACGGAGCGCTCGTAACGATCACTCCGGGCTCTTCGGGTTGCCGGTAGACCGGCGCGCAAGGCACGCAAGGCCAGTACGTCAAGTGCGACGGCGTCGGTGATCACGAGGTCGATGGTCATGATGGCTTCTCCAAGACCAGGCAGGTGTTGTGGCCGCCGAACCCTAAAGACAGTGACACCGCCCTCGTAAGGGTCGTGCGTCGGGCTGTTCCGACCACAACGTCAATGTTGACTGCGGGGTCAATCTCGTTGGTGCCAACGGTCGGGGGAACCTCGTCACGGCGCAGGGCCAGGATCGCTGCAACCGTCTCCAACGCCCCGGCGGCACCAAGCAGATGCCCAGTCATGGACTTCGTCGACGTTACAACGGCCTCATCCCCGAACGTTCGGATGATGGCTCGGCTCTCCACAAGATCGTTCTTCACAGTTCCGGTGCCATGCGCATTGACATGCACTGTTCCGCGGCTCGGCCCGGCTTCCGCGACAGCGTCGGCGATCGCCCGATCCACCGCGGTCCCGTCCTCAGCTGGGGCGGTGATGTGAAAGGCGTCGCTAGTGTTGCCGTACCCGGTGATGCGGGCCAGGATCGTTGCTCCCCGCGCCGCAGCATGTTCCTCACTCTCCAGAACAACCGCGGCCGCTCCTTCCCCCAGGACGAATCCGCTTCGCTCCTTGTCGAATGGGAGGCATGCACGGTCTGGGTCGTCGGACAGGCTGAGGGCGCGGAGGTTTTGGAAGCCCGCGAGGACCAGCCGAGAATCAGCCTTCTCCGCACCACCACAGACGATTGCGTCGGCATAACCGTGGCGGATGGTTCGCATCGCCTCGCCGATGCTCATCGCGCTCGAGGCGCAGGCTGAGAGGTGAGACATCGCGGGCCCATGGGCGCCAAGCTCTATCGCCGCTCCACCCGCAAACAGGCTGGGTGTCCACTTAGGAATGAGCAACGAGGAAACGCGTCGTGATCCTGCTGATGTCAGGGTTTCGTGTTCACCGCTGATGGTGTGCACTCCCCCGAGTCCGGAAGTCAAATAGCAACCAAACCGGTAGGGATCGACATTTCCGCGCAGCCCGGCCTGTTCCACGGCTTGGCGCACCGCGACCATTCCGAGCGCCACATAGGGGTCCTGCCGTTTGAGTTCGAGCGAACCATAGTGGTTCTCCGCGATAAAACCGCGCGTCGGGGCGTGAACCCTTACCTTAAGGTCTGATCTCTCCTCGCCCGACAACCGAACGATGCCGTGACGACCGTCGAACAAGTTCCGCTCGAACTCCTCCACGGTGACCCCGATAGGGCTCACCACCCCCATCCCTGTAATTACCACGTTGTGCACAGCATATCCTTACCGTTAGACAGCTTGCTCGATACACTCGTACAGGTCCTGCACGGTGCGCACGCCGTCGGTGAACTGGATAGGCTTCCCGAGCTCGTCTTCAACCTTCATGGAAAACTCGAAAACTCCGATGGAGTCGACGCCGACTTCGGCAAGACCGTCTGCGAAGGTAAGGGTTTCCGGGGTCCGGGTAGTGAACTCTGCCAGGGTTGCCAAGAACTCATTCTCGGTCATGAGTGAACTCCTTTATAGATTAAGGGGCTTTTATGTTTTGAGTGTGTTGGGTTGCCCGACGACGGCATGCCGTCGTCGGTTCCTCACGAAGACTCAGAAGCCCAGGCTCCTTAGCCAGGCGAGGACGTCGTCTTCACGCTGGACTGCGGCTGATCGGGTCCAACGGCCCAGAGAGCGTGAGTCGACGAGGAGACCGTCTCGCAGGTAGACGACGCGGTCGGCCCGGGCGGCGCAGGCCGGGTCATGGGTGACCATGACGATGGTGCGGCCATCGTCATGGACACCCGTCAGGGCGTCCATGACCTCGGCTGTCATCGAGCTGTTAAGGGCTCCGGTCGGCTCGTCGGCGAAAACGATGGCTGGCTCCCCCGCCAGCGCGCGGCAGATCGACGCGCGCTGCAACTGGCCCCCGGAGACCTCAGTGATGCCATGATGCTTGATATGGCCGATACCGAAGCGGTCCAGGAGAGCATCAACCCGGGAGACCACCGTCTCGCTCTGCTTCGGGTTCGCTTTCAATGCCGGCAGTAGGACATTGTCGCGAATGTTGAGGTTCGACAGGAAATAGGCCTGCTGGAAGACGAAGCCCATTCGCGTCAGTCGTACCTTGCTCATCGCGGCGTCATCAAGGGATGTGACGTCGTGGCCCTCTAGGTGGACCGAACCGCTGGTGGGGCGGTCCATGCCGCTGATGCTGTAGAGAAGTGTTGATTTGCCGGATCCGGAGGCACCCATGATGACGAGAAACTCGCCTTCCTCAACGCTCAGGTCGATGCCGTGGAGAACCTGCGTCGGCGGGTCGGTGCTGAGATAGGTCTTGGTTAGTCCGGAGCATTCGAGCATGTAATTACGCATTGGAGTTCCTATCGATTGAGCCAGTCACTGGTTTCGCCCCGGTTGAGGCGGGATGTGAGGAGAACGGCAGCCCCGTACCCGACGCCGATGAGCGCCAACGGGTAGCCGATGTAGACCAGCAGCGGCTGCGGAATGAAGTGGAGTTGTGCGATCCCGATCCCGGACACCGACAGCAGAGCGCTGATCAGGCCCTCACCGAGCGTCGCCGCGAACACCGTCCCAAGAACCGTTCCGAGCAGAACCGTCACCAAGGTCTTAAACCTCACCTGCCGGATCAGCTCGCCTCGGGCGAAGCCGATCGCAGCCAACACGCCCATGCGGCGACGTTCTCGGCTGAGGCGAAGCTTCAGGAACAAGGCGGTAATCAAGCCAGCGACGATGAGTCCGAACACCAGCGACAAGATGGCCGCGTTCTTGAAGGCGTCGGTCACGTAGGACAGGGTTTGTTTCACGTACTCCTGCATTGACACGATCTTCACGTCTTCAAAACGATCGCCGTATTCCTTACTGATCGCCCCGGGGTCAGACGTGTTCGCGTAGATGACGTAGCTGGCAGCGTTGCTCGGGACCTCTCCCTGCATCTTAGCGGTCTTGCCGCCACTGGTTACATCCTGGTAGGTGCCGGACACAGTCACCTGCTGCTCTTCGCCAGACAGCCGGATTTTCAGGGAATCACCAGCCTTAACCTTGAGTTTGTCGGCGTTCATCGTCGACAGGGCGATTTCGCCCACACCTGGCTGGCGTCCGGTAAGGTACTGAATGGTGCCGCCAGAGTAGTCGCCTACCTCGACCCGCAGGGTTTCCCACCCCTCCTCGCCGGGAGTTTCGTACGGCACGTTCCCGAACACCCTGATGTTGCTGAGGCGACCGTCAGATTCCATCGCCGACACGAGCTCCCCCCGAGTGGCATCCACGCTCTCGGCGAACTGAATGTCCGCACGGACGTCGCTCATTGGCGCACCCATGTATGTGATGAACTTCGGGCTGGAGAAGGTGCTGAGTAGATTCATTGGAAGGATCAGCAGAAGCGCAGTGAGGAAAAACACGACGGGGATCAACACCCACTGCCCGGCCTCGGACCGCAGGTCGATCAGCGACAGGCGGCGCCACATGCTGCCGGCACCTCGGGCAAGGCTGACCCGGCGGGCACGCCGCGCATCGCGCGCTGCCCGCTTGGCTGTGCGTCTCTCGTCGAGCGTGCTGCCCTGGACGAGCGCCCCGACTACCTCGATTCTGCGGATTCCCCGCAGTATGTGGCGGCAGATGCTGATGACAAGCAGGTAGACGAGTACGAGAGCGATCACCGGGACCAGGAAGGTGAGAAGGCCGGTGTCGGAGTTCGCATAGTTTTTGGCGATGCTCTGAGTGAGGGCGCCGGTTGCGAAGACCGACAGCAGCCCGCCGATGACGCAAGCCAGCAGCGTCATGATGCTGTACTTGCCGAGGTAGAGGCCGGTGATCGCCTTGGTCGGCAGGCCGATTGCGCGCATGACACCGATCTGGCGGACCTCCTCCTCCATGGTGCCCTTGAGGACGAATCGCAGGTTGATGAGGGCGATTGTGACCAGCAGCAAGCTCGCGAAGACCAGCGCGATGGCGACCAGCCCGTCGCTGAACGCGTTGATGAGGCGGATCATGTCGAAGGTGACGGCTTGACCGTTCCGGGGCAGGGATTGATCGGACTCGTACGCGGTTTGCAGCGCGGACCCCTGGGATGCATCGTCTGTGAGGTACTCGACGATGATCTCGGGGCTGCCCCCGCCGGCAGAACCGAGCGCGGCGAAGTCCTCCGGGGAGATCACAAAGCGGGTGGCGGCCGAAAGCGACGAGGCCATCTGCGAGTCCCGGACAAAGCCCGCGATCTTCAGTGACTTACTGCCGGAGTCGGTGCGAATGTGAAGGTCGTCGCCGACCTTGAGTTCAAACTTGCCTTCGTACGCCACCGGCACGTAAACCTGCCCGGCTGGGGGTCGCACGATGTTGCCGGCGGCATCGAGAAGGAAGTCAAAGTCGTCGTTCTGCGTCACAAAGAGGTTGTCGGTGAGGCTGGAGGCGAGGGTTCCCGAGGAGCCATCATCGCGGCTCCACGTCAACCTGGCTGAGTCATACCCGACCATGTCCTCAATCAGCCAGGACTTGACCTCCGGGTGGTCGGCAGCGAACTTGTCGAGAGCGGCACGGTCATAGTCACCGGTATGCATCTGCAAGAAGTGGGGTGGTTTTGCCTGGTCGAAAAGGCTGTTCACTCCCCCGACTAGACGTTCCATCACCGAACAGCCGGTAGCCATGAGGAAGGCACTCAACACGAGGATGACCATCATCGCCGCGTTGACGCCTAGGTTTCGGGTCAGGTCGTTGCGGGCGTATCTGAGGTAGAGGTGCTCTTTCAAGACAAACTCCAAACTCCAGGAATAAGTAGGGACATCCAGGTCAGCACGACGTGGTAGATAACGTCGAAAACGATATTCCCGATCTCTACCCAATCAGTTCTTCCTGTCTCACGCCGCTTCCGAACAACTTCGAGGGAATGGGTCCACAGCCCGCTGAGGCCGTAGATGTACAGCGTCACGAGCGCCGCGGCCCAGAAGTTACCCTGGAACCAGATCGCCATGATGCCGATGACACCGAGTCCAAGCTGCTGGAAGCCGTACTTGATCTGCCACAGGCTGGTGGCCCAGCCCAGCTTCTTGGCTGTGGCCTCGGGAGTGACGACGTTGATGAAGAACCCGATCGCTGCGACGATGCCGTGGGTCACGACGAACTGGTGCAGGAGCAGGGTGTGCATGATCGTGGCGGTGTCTCCCGGGAAGCCGGCCAGCGCGAGCTGGCCGACACCGGTTAGTACGCCCATGCCGATGATGGCGAGGATCCACATATCAGTTCTTGCCCTCGAGGGAGGAAGCGTAGGAGGTTTGCAGTGCCTGGACGCTGCGGAAGCGGGGCACCAGGGCGGCGACGCCCAGCAGCAGGACTCCGACGAGCATGAAGAGGAATCCGATACCGCGAGACTCGCCGATGCCGATGAAGCGTCCCAGTGAGTCGGCCAGCGCACCGCCGGGACGCAGCCAGGGGTTGAAGATGTTGTCGGCCAAGTAGCCGGAGACCGCGTATGCTCCGATGTAGCCGAGTTGCGAGATCAAGCCCATGAGCCCCCAGACTTTGCCTTGGGTGTCGTTCGGGATGGCGTCGCGGACGAGCACCTCCACGGCGGTGTTCATAGGCGGCAGGATCAGGAAGAACCCAAAGGCCAGAGCGCCGATCGCCAGGACGTTCGGAATCGCGCCGAGGAAGAACACGACAACGGCACCGCCGGCCAAGGACCAGGCCAGCCAGCCGACGTACGAGCCTTTCATGTTGAAAACGCCGATGATCAGGCTCGCGACGACCATGCCGATCGCTGCTACGGAGCGGACAATGCCGAGCGTTGCCTCGTCGGAAAGGTCGAGGACCATGGGGGTCAGTAGCGTCTGCAGGAAACCCATGCAGAAGGTGACCAGCGTCAGGAGCAGCATCAGGACGGTGATGCCCTGGTTGCGCTTCAGGAAGTTGATGCCGCCCGCAAACTCGCTCCAGAAGCCTTGGCTGACCTCCGGCGGATCGGTCTTGATGGTCCGCCACACGAGAACCATGGCGCTGGTGGTGACGACCATCGTGAGAATGTCGACCGTGAGCACCACCTGGATGCCGTAGGCGGCCATGAGGAAGCCGGCGATCGCAGGCGACACGAGGTACTGCGCCGCAGCTGCGAGCTGGACCAAGCCGCCGGCGCGGGCGTACTGCTCGGGGGTGAGAAGGTCGGTGACGGTGGCCCGGTACGCGGGATCCATCACGGATCCGAAGATCGATGTGATTGCAGCGCACAGGCACAGGATCGGGACGCTGGCGGTTCCGGTGTGGAATGCCACGAGCATGCCGACCAGACCAAGGGCGGAAAAGGTGTCGCCGAAGATCATCAGGAGACGGCGGTCGAAGCGATCCGCGAGCACCCCACCCAGCGGGCCGAGCAGCAGTCCCGGCAGGAACGCAGCCATCGTCACCAGGGCCACCGATGCTGACAGACCGGTCTGCTGATAAACGTACACGCCGAGCCCGAATGCAGTCAGACCGTTACCGACGCGCGCCACCAGCTGCGCCACCCAGATGATCATGAAGGCGCGGAAGTTGCGCGCGACCGCCGGGTCCCGGGAGATTCGCTGGTTACTTGCCGTCGACGAGGTTTCCTCGACGAGACTTGGGCTGTCTAGACTCACGGTTCTGCCTTTCAGGAGATGTGCTCAGAGCGCATTCAGGATCGAGTTGATGGCCTGGGTTGATCGTAGGACGTACATGTGTTCCTCACGCTGGAGCACGTGCGTCTTGACCGGGTTGACGAAGTATCGCTGCCAAGCCGCCGATGTTCCGGCTGGGGTCTGGGTATCCCGTTCCCCAAGAATCAGCCGTGTTCGAACTGACAAACCGACGGTCGGAGGCTTCATCATGTCCTCCAGGAGTTGGTAGTCGGCGCGGAACGCCGGAATGAACATGGCCATGAGGGATTTGTCATGGCTAAGTTCCACCGGAATTGCAACGAAGGAAGATAGGTGCTCGATCAAATCGTCATCTGACATCGCAGCGTTCCCGACGACCGGTAC
>CAMCJC010000089.1 GCA_945875065.1 uncultured Propionibacteriaceae bacterium
AAGAAGACCCAGAAGGAACACCACCTGGCCAAGAGCATCGAGGACGAGCTGTGGAAGCGTTTCCGCGCTGCCCGCACCAGCTTTGACCGCCGCCGCCGTGCCCACTTCTCCCAGCTCGATGAGGCTAATGCCAAGGCTAAGCGCGTGAAGGAAGCCCTCATCGCTGAGGCTGAGGCTCTGCAGAACTCCACCGACTGGGCCGCTACCGCCGCTAAGTACCGCGATCTGATGGACCAGTGGAAGGCAGCCCCCCGTGGCACCCGCAAGGAAGATGACGCCCTGTGGGCCCGCTTCAGGGCGCTGCAGGACCAGTTCTTCGACGCCCGCCAAGCGGCGCAGAACGCGGTTGATGGCGAGCAGGCGGAGAACCTCGCCGCGAAGGAGGAACTCCTCAAGCAGACGGAGGCCAACCTCGCTGGCGTGACCGACGTCGATCAGGCGAAAGCCATCCACCGCGATTTCCTGACCAAGTTCAACGAGCTAGGTCACGTGCCACGCGGTGCCATGCGCGATCTCGACGCCCGAGTCCGCAAGCTGGGCGACGCCGTCTCCGAATTGGAGGCCGAGCGCTGGCGGCGTACCGACCCGGAGGCCCGCAAGCGCGCCGAGGACACCGTCAAACTGTTTTCGGATCAGGTAGCCAAGCTGACCCGTGATCTGGAGGCTGCCGAGGCTAAGGGCGATGCCCGCAAGGCCAAGGACGCGAAGAAGTCGTTGGAGACGTACACGTCGTGGCTGGAGCAGGCTCAGGAGACCTTGAAAGACTTCCAGGAGTGACAGGGCACCTGCCGCGTGGACTTCATGAGTTCACGCGGTAGGCCTCATAGACCCCAGGTACCTTCCGCACCTGGTTGATCACGTGCTGGAGGTGCGTTGGGTCGGGTGACTCGAAGGTGATTCGCCCCACGAACTTACGGCTGCGTCCCGTGCTCAGGGAGGCCTCAAGGATGTCGACGTGAGCCTCCGACATCGCCGTCGACACGTCGGCCAGCAGGCGCGCCCGATCAATGCCCTCGACTTGAATCGTTACCTCGAACTGGCCAGTGCCGCCGTCCCACTCTACGGGCACGAGCCGTTCCGGGCTTTCCTGCAAGGCCGGAAAGTTGGTGCAGTCGTCGCGGTGCACGGAGACGCCGTCCCCGCGCGTAACGAAACCGGTGATCCGGTCGCCGGGAATCGGGTGACAGCACTTTGCGAGTTTCACGGTGATCGTCGGGTCCCCCTGCACGAGCACCCGAGCCTCAGTCTCGGGCCGGGCGCGGCGCCGCGGCCTTACGACTTCGTCTTCGGTGATCGTGTCGACCGCCTCGTCCTCGCCGCCATGCAGGTGAATGAGCTGGCTCACCACGGTCTGCGCAGCGACCTGTCCCTCCCCGATCGCCAAATACAAGGCAGGGACATCGTGGACCCGCAGTTCGTTGGCGACGGCGGTGAGGTTCTCCAGGGTCAGCAGGCGCTGCATCGGCAGGCCCGTGCGTCGCAGCTGCTTGCCCAGCGATTCCTTGCCCTGCTCGATCGCCTCATCCCGCCGCTCCCGCGAGAAGTGCTGCTTGATCTTCTGCCGGGCCCTAGTGGAGGCGACGAAGCCGAGCCAGTCCCTGCTGGGCCGCGCGTTCGGCGACTTCGAAGTGAGGATCTCGACCTTGTCGCCTTGAGCGAGCTTGGTGGACAGCGCCACCAGCCTGCCGTTGACCCGGGCCCCGATACACCTGAAGCCGACCTCGGTGTGGACCGCGAACGCGAAGTCGACCGGAGTCGCCCCGACGGGCAGCGCTACGACCTCCCCCTTCGGGGTGAAAACATAGATCTCGTCGGCGTTGATCTCGAACATCACCGAGTCGAGAAACTCGGTCGGGTCCTGTGTCTCCTTGCTCATAACACCGAGTTGATGCATGGCTCGCAGTCCCGCCTGCTCGGGCGTGACCCCGTTGCGGAGGTTCTCCTTGTACTTCCAGTGTGCAGCGACGCCGTACTCCGCGCGGCGATGCATCTCATGGGTGCGGATCTGAAGCTCAACGGGCTCCCCGCGGACCCCAAGCACCGTCGTGTGCAGCGACTGGTACATGTTGAACTTCGGATTGGCGATGTAGTCCTTGAAACGGCCCGGGATCGGCTTCCACTTAGAGTGGGCGACGCCCAGGACGGCGTAGCAGTCGCGAACGTCGTCGACTAGGACCCGAAGCCCGATCAGGTCGTAGATATCGGCGAAGTCACGTCCCCGGACCATCATCTTCTGGTAGATCGAATACAGGTGCTTCGGCCTGCCGTAGACGGTCGCCTTGATCTTGTGCTCGGCCAAGAGTTCCTGAAACTCGCCGATTAGCTCTCGAAGGTATCGTTCGCGGCCTGGCGCCTGCTGTGCCACCAGGTCGGAGATTTCGTGGAAGACCTTGGGCTCGATCGCCTGGAAGCTGAGATCTTCTAGTTCCCACTTGATGGTGTTCATGCCGAGCCGGTGGGCGAGCGGGGCGAAGATATTGAGGGTCTCGGTGGCGGTGCGAACCTGCTTCTCCGGCGGCACGAATCCGATGGTTCGCATGTTGTGGAGGCGGTCGGCGAGCTTGATGACCAGGACCCGGACCTCCTCGGAGGTCGCCATGATCATCTTTCGGATGGTCTCGGCCTTGGCGGTCTCGCCGTAGGTGACCTTGTCTAGCTTCGTGACGCCGTCGACCATCCGGGCGACCTCGTCGGAGAACTCCTCCCGGAGTTCGTCGAGGGTGTAGTCGGTGTCCTCGACGGTGTCGTGGAGCAAACCGGCGGCTAGGACGGGCTCGGTCATCCCGAGCTCCGCGAGGATCGTCGCCACGGCCAGCGGGTGCGTGATGTAAGGGTCGCCCGATTGGCGCTTCTGCCCACGATGCCAGTATTCGGCGACCTTGTAGGCCCGCTGGATGAATGCCAGGTCAGCCTTGGGATGGCTGGCGCGTACGATCTTGAACAGCGGGTCGAGCACGGCCGAGCGAGGCCGTACGGCGCCGAGCCGGGCGAGCCGCTGCCGCATCCGTAAGCGTGGCTGCTCCGGACCACTCGTGAAGCGCTGCAGCACCCCTGGTGTTCTCGCTTGCTCAGCCATGGGCAGAGTGTAGTCCCCGGTCTCAGGTTTGGGGACTAGTCGTCGCTGTCGATGTCGATCAGAACGTCCGAGTTCTGGGCGCGGCGAACCACGATCAGTTGGTCGCCGGTTTCGATCCGCGAGGCGGTCGAGTCGTAGAAGCGACGTAGAGTGCCCCCGCGGATGATGCCGATGACCCGCTCGTGAAGGAGCGATCCGGGCGCCTGCCCGACCTCCTGGGGTGCGGCTTGGCGTTGGCTGACTTCAAGGCCGGTACCGGCCGTCAGCAAGTCCTGGATGATCGAGCCGAGTTCCGGTCCGACGGCGGACAAACCCATTAGCCGCCCGACGGTGTCCGAGGACGTGACGACGGAGGTCGCCCCGGACTGGCGCACCAGAGGCACGTTCTCCTTCTCGCGCACCGAGACGACGATGTCAGCCCCCGGGTTGAGCTGCCTCACCGTCAACGTGGTGAGGATGGCCGAATCATCGCGCGAAAGGCAGATGATGACCTTACGGGCCTTGCTGATCTCGGCCCGACGCAACAACTCGCGCTGCGTCGCGTCGCCGAGGAAGGCGGCCAGGCCGTCGAGGTTGGCTTCATTCACGGACACGTCGTTGTTGTCGATGACCACGATCTTGTCACTGCGTTCCCCGTGCCGGCGTAGGGTGTTGATGACGCTACGTCCCTTGGTCCCGTAGCCGATGACGACGACGTGGTTCCGCATGGTTTGCCTCCACTGCATATCGCGGATGGTGCGGGTGCCCTCGTTGGCCAGGACCGCGAGAGTGGTACCAACCAACAGCACCAGAAAGCCGACGCGCATCGGCGTTACGATCATGGCGTTCATCAGCCGGGCGTGGTCGGCCGACGGCGTGATATCGCCGTAGCCGGTGGTGGTCAGCGCCACCGTCGAGTAGTAGATCGCGTCCACGAAGCTGACACCGTCGCCTCGGACGTTGTCGATGTACGAGGCCCGATCCAGCCAAACAATGAACGTGCTGGCAAGTAGCAGCAACAGCGCCAGGAAAAGCCGCTTTGACAGCTCCAAGATGGGCCGGACCGCGACCTTGGGCAGGTTGACTAGGGCCGCCGCAGCGCCCCGCTGAATCCGCCTGCCCCTAGCCACCGGACTACTCTGAGATGACCGCCGAGCAGCTGTCGATGCCGGCGGCAGCGAGGCGCTCCCTGCCGCCGAGGGCGGTGAGCTCCAGCAGCACCGCCACGTGGACGAGTTCGGCCCCTAGCCGGTTGAGCAGCGCGGCCGTCGCGGTGATCGTACCCCCGGTGGCCAGCACGTCGTCGACCACCAGAACCCGGGAACCGGTGACCAGTGCGTCGGCGTGCATCGTCAAGGTCGCAGAGCCGTACTCAAGGTCGAACGTCTCACTCAGGACCTCGCGGGGCAGCTTGCCTGCCTTTCGGACGGGAGCAAATCCCGCGCCAAGCCGCAGCGCCACCGGCGCCGCGAAGATGAAACCTCTGGCCTCCATACCGACAACCACGTCGATCCGCTCGGGCACGGAACTGACGATGGCATCGATAGCCTGCCGGAAGCCCTCGGGTGAGGCGAGCAATGGGGTGATGTCCTTGAAAGTCACCCCGGGCTGCGGCCAGTTGGGCACGTCCTTGATCAAGGACTTGATCGGACTCATCTACGCTGCTTCTTCCGCTGTTCTCGGCTCAGGTGAGTCCGCCGCTGCTGGCGCGCCCCGGTCCCCACCGCTCTGCTCTCCTCTGCATCCGGTTCAGCGTCGCCTGCTGCTTTGGCCTCGACCTTGCGCTCCTCGCGCTGTTGGTGACGCTCAGCGCGACGCTCCAGGGCTTTGCGGTGCGCGACCTGCTCGGGCTCGCGTTCCTTCATCTGCACCAGCAGCGGGGTCGCTATGAAGATCGAGGAGTAGGCACCCGCCACCATGCCGATGAACAACGCCAAGCCGAGGTCGGCGAGCGGACCACTGTGGAGAATCGCGCCGCCGATCAGTAGAGCGGTGACAGGGAGCACGCCGATCACGGTGGTGTTCAGCGACCGGATCAGCACCTGGTTGATGGCGCGGTTCGCGGCCCCGCCGTAGGTCTCGTGACTGTCTTTGATGCCGCGGGTGTTCTCCGTCACACGGTCAAAGACCACCACAGTGTCATAAAGCGAGTAGCCGAGGATCGTGAGAACACCGATGACGGTGGCCGGGGTTACCGTGAAGCCGACGAGCGCGTACACACCGACAGTGACAGCAAGGTCGTGTGCCAGCGCGATGACGGCTGCCAGCGACATTTTCCAGTTTCTAAACCAGATGCCGATCAGCGCCATCACGAGGATGATGAACACGACGAGCGCGAGGAGAGCCTTCTCAGAGACCTGCTTGCCCCACGAAGCCCCGATCGCGGTGTAGGTGACGTCCTTCGCCTCCACCCCGGCGATCGCCCCGATACCGGCACGCACCGAGGATGTCTCCTCGGGGTTCAGCGCGCGTGTCTGGATCCGGACGGCACTCTCACCAAGGGAGAAGACCTGCGCATCGAGATTCTTGACCTCGAACTCGCTCACCTTCTGCCGCACGTCGTCCACGGTGGTGCTGGTGACAGGCATGGAGACCTGGAAGTCCGTGCCGCCACGGAAATCGATGCCGAGCGACAGTCCGCGGATGAGGACCCCGGCCAGGCAGATCAGCAACAAAATGCCGGAGAAGATGTACCAGGTCCGCCGCTTGCCGACGAACTCATAGGAAACCTGGCCGGTGTAGAACCGGTGTGCAAGGCCGTGCTTGGTGCTCATCAGGCCCCCTTCGCGTGAGCAGTGGAACGGCGGCGGCGCCCGAGCAACGAATCGCGGCTGACGCCCATGTGCGAGGCATCAAGACCGGACAGCTTGTGGCCCTGGCCAAAGAACTTGGTGTAGCCCAGCAGCTGGACGACCGGTTTGGTGAAGAAGAAACAGACCGCCAAGTCGATCAGGGTGGTCAATCCGAGCGAAAACGCGAAGCCCTTCACGCCGCCGACCGCGAGGATGAACAACACCAGGGCCGACAGAATCGAGACCATGTCGGCGACGATGATCGTCGACCGGGCTTTCTCCCAGCCTGTCGTAAGAGCCGATTTGAGGCTACGGCCGTCGCGGATCTCGTCTCTGATGCGCTCGAAGTAGATGACGAACGAGTCCGCTGTCACGCCGATCGCGACGATCGCGCCGGCGATGGCCGGCAGGTTCAGGGCAAAGCCCATCGCCTCGCCGAGGATCACCATCGACGCGTAGGTGACGACCGCGGCGACGGCCAGGGAACCCACGACGACGATCCCGAGGCCGCGGTAGTACACGAAACAGTAGGCGATGACCAGTGCCAGGCCGATCGCGCCGGCCAGCAGACCGACGCGCAGCTGCTCCCCACCAAGGGTCGCGGAGACCGTCTCGACCTGGGACGGCTCGAAGTTCAGTGGCAGGGAACCGAACTTGAGGACGTTGGCGAGCGAGGCCGCCGACTCAGGCGTGAAGTTGCCCGAGATCTGAGCCTGACCGTCGTTGATGGCGCTCTGCACCACGGCGTTCGACTCGACCACCCCGTCGAGGACGACGGCGAACTGGTTCGTCGGATTGGACTTGGCCACCAGGGACGTGGTCAAGGCACGCAGGGATTCCGTCCCCTCCGAGTCGAATGTGAGGGTGACGACGCTGGAGACCTCTCCCTGCGGTACGCCGGAAGCGGCGTTGGTTACGCGTTCACCCACCAAGGCCACCGGGCCAAGCAGGAACTTGGTGTTCTTCTCTCGGTTGCAGGCGACCGTCGCCTGATCCAGCTTCGTCGCGATCTCGTCGCCGCACTGGTAGACCTGGAAGGCCTGCGCGTCGGCTGGGGTCTGCGCATACGCCAGGACGTCGGCGATCGGCAGCTGGGTGCCCACATCGCTGGGATCCGGTTTGGGCGTTGGCAGTTTGTCGTAGCCCGAGTCGGGTTGCTCGCCCACTTGAGCGATCTGCAGGACGGGGCGGAACGCGAGTTGGGCGGTGCTTCCGATTAGGTTGACCAGGTCGTCGCGCTGCACGTTCGGAGCGGAGACGACGATGTCGCGGTCGCCTGAGATGGTGACCGACGCCTCGCTGACCCCGAGACTGTCAACGCGGTTCTGGATGATGCCGCGGGCGAGTTCCATGTTGTCGGGGTCGACCTGGGGGTTGGTGGCGGTCAGTGTGATCGTCATGCCGCCTTTCAGGTCGAGACCCAACTTCGGCGTCCAGATCTTGCCCAGCGCCATGATCCCGAACAGGCTGGCCGCAGCCAGTAGGAAGATCGCCAAGGTCAGCCCCGGGCGGGACTTTCGAGACTTCGTGGCCATGGGGCTAGCTCTTCTCCGAAGGAGCCTCGTCCGATCCAGCAGCGAGGGTCTCGTCCACCAGGGTGTCCTCGTCGGCCAGCTCCTCGAGAGCAGGCCCGTCTTCGGGGGCCTCGTCGGTGAACTCGAACTCCTCCTCGTCGGCCGTGATGACCTTCACGATCGCCGGCTTGACGATGGTCACCTCAGTGCCGGGCGCCAACTCGACGATGGCCTGACGCTCGCCAATGTGGGTGAGCGTGCCGAACAGGCCGCTCTGCAGCATCACGCGAGTGCCGGGTTCGAGCGAGTTCATCGTCTCCTGATGTTCACGCATCCGCTTTTGCTGCGGACGGATCATCATGAAATACACCGCGACCCCGAAGGCGAGGAGCAGGAACAGGAAGTCAAAGCCTGGAGGCATGGAATGTCCTTGAAAGTCGGTAAGCGTAATTCGCCGACGGTCAGGATAGCTCAAACGAACAACGGAGTCTCGCCCGCCGGCGGCTCTAGTCGCATGTGGCGCCAGCCCGCCGTGGTCGCCACCCGCCCCCGTGGCGTGCGCATCATCAGGCCCTCACGGATCAGGAAGGGTTCGGCCACCTCCGAAACGGTCTCCGTTTCCTCGCCTACGCTGAGCGCCAGCGTGGACAGCCCAACGGGCCCCCCGCCGAAGAGGGTGCAGAGGTTTCCTAGGACGGCGCGGTCGAGCCGGTCGAGCCCCCGCTCGTCCACCTCATACAGTTCCAGGGCGGCTCGCGCGTGGGCAACCGTCACGAAATCCTCACCGGCGACCTGGGTGTAGTCCCGCACGCGCCTCAGCAATCGGTTCGCGATGCGCGGGGTGCCCCTGGAACGGCTGGCGATCTCTTGATCCGCCCCGTCGGCGAGGCGCACCCCGAGCTTCCCGGCGGAGGCCGCGACGATGCCCGCCAAGTCCGCGGCGTCGTAGAACTCGAGCTGGCCTGTGAAGCCGAACCGATCCCGCAGCGGCCCGGGCAGTAGGCCCGCACGCGTCGTCGCCCCGACGAGCGTGAACGGCGGGAGGTCGATAGGGATCGCGGTAGCGCCGGGCCCCTTGCCGACGATGACGTCGACGCGGAAGTCTTCCATCGCCAGGTAGAGCATCTCCTCGGCCGGCCTGGCGAGGCGATGAATCTCGTCGAGGAACAGCACATCCCCGGCATCCAGCCCGGAAAGGATCGCGGCGAGGTCGCCCGCGTGCTGGATCGCCGGCCCGGACGAGATACGCAGGTTCACGCCGAGCTCGGCGGCGATGATCATGGCCAATGTCGTCTTCCCGAGCCCGGGCGGCCCGGAAAGCAGCACGTGGTCGGGGCTCGTGCCGCGATGCCGGGCGGCGTCGAGCACGAGGCCGAGCTGGTCTCGGACCCGGGGTTGGCCCTCGAACTCGGCTAGGGCCTTCGGGCGGAGCGCGGCCTCGAAGTCCTTCTCTTCGAACCGGGGCTGGGGGTCTACCGCAGAGTCCATAGCGTCCCTATCGCTTCGCCAGTGCGTGCAGCGCCGCTCGCATCAGCTGGGTGGTGGTGGCG